>DAOSLL010000045.1:0-13322 GCA_035368905.1 Rhodoferax sp. | reverse complement strand
CCGGGTTCCACCAGGGGTCGTAATGGATCACCGTGTCGGCTTGCGGCAGGTTCAGCCCGACACCACCGGCTTTGAGGCTGATCAGAAACAGCGGCACAGCGCCGCTGGTGAACTGGGTGATCAGGTCGTCGCGCTTCTGACTTTGCCCGGTGAGCTTGACCCATTTGATGTTGCGCTTGATCAGTTCGTCCTCGATCAGGCTGAGCATGCTGGTGAACTGCGAGAACAGCAAAATGCGCCGTCCTTCGGCCAGCATCTCGGGCAGCATGGCCATCAACTGCTCCAGCTTGGCCGATACCTTCACTTTTTTGGCTGCATCAAGCTTGAGCAAATGCGGGTCGCAGCAGACCTGGCGCAGTTTCAGCAGGGCATCAAGGATGGTGATTTGCGACTTGGCCAGGCCTTTGGTGCTCACGCATGTCCTGCATGAACTTGCCCCCTGCGGCCAGAGGCTGCAGCGACTTGTCGCGTTTTGCCCGTGCGTAAACAGGCAAATCAAACAGCAAGGTGCCCCGGTTTGTTCACCAAGCCGACTTGGTCGCCGCCTTCTTCATGATTTCGCGATTGGCATCGGTCGGGGGTGGTTCTGATTCGCCAAAAATTGCCGCCAGCCAATGCCCGTCGGTCGGGTTGGGGAACACAATGTAATTGCGACCATACTTCTCGCGGTCGGTTTCCATCATCTTGAGCCGCTCATCCACATTGCTCTTGATGTAGTACTTGCGGCGAAAGTCGTTCAGGTTGTCACCCAGAAATACCACCACACTGAAGTCTTTCATGATTTCGTCCTGGCGCTTTTCCTTGTTGGAGGTGTCCCGCAACACGGTCAGATGTTTTTCGTCGGCATAGGGAAAACCCAGCACCTTCAAGTGGCCCATTGCATATTCGTAGGTTTTCTCGCCCTGGTCGCGGCTAGTCACATAAAACACCTCGACGCCGTTTTCCGCGCAAAACTTCAGGAAATCCAGCGACCCTGGCGATGCCGTGACCTTATTTTCTGGAATCCATTTGTCCCAGATCAGATCGTCAAAATAATCCTTGTTCTGCTTGATCAGATGGCCCCAATAGTTCAGCGCGTGCAGCACGGTGTCGTCCATATCGGTCACGACCGCCAGCGGTTTGTCGCCAGCTTTGCGTTTGCTCAGCGCCATTTCGACGTGCATGCGGGCCACATTGAAGCCCTGGTAGTACAAGGCACGGTATTCGGCGGCGGTTTGTTTCCAGGCGGCAGCGTAAAGCAACGCATTGTTCACGCCCGAGCCACTCGGCCCGGTGGTGTTGGGTGCGGCGGCAGCCGTTTGCGCAGTGGCAGGCATCACACTGGCCAAAACCAGCACACCTGAGAGCAGCGCAGTCAGCGGGAAATGTCTCAATCTTGTCATGTAAAAAGCTCCAGAGCAGGGCAGGAAAACAGTCAAGGTTAGCCCATTTGCCCCCGACCGGTGGTCATAGTGTATGGCTGCATTGTGACAACGGCGTCTGGCACGCAATCCAGCGTGGCCGCTACTTTTAGCATAGCAGTTTAGTTTATGCCCCACTGTCGCGCCGCAAGACCGACACCGGCGAAAACTGATCGTCGCCCTCGAATCACCGGGGTCGATTTTTGCGGCCAGAGAAATGCGGGGATTGGACCCGAGATGCCAAAGGCCGGATAGGAGGCACCATCGCAATCCCAGTTTTCGTAGCGACCGGCCGCTACCGCTGCAGTGCCGACCGCCAGTCTGAAAAGATCATTTTCGCGACTGAATGACCGGCCCCGAGATTCGTGCACCAAAACCGAAAGTCTGCTTCCGACGAAATCGAAGGGCAGCTTTCGACTTTCCGATGGTCGTTTGGCAATTTTGGTGATTGGCAGGTAGGGGTCTGCTGGCGCCCATCGACCGCAAACAGGTCGGACTTTGGGTGGCTGACTTCACGATAGGAAAAAGCACCGTCCATATATTGCTAAAACTGCGCGGCATCTTGCCCCAGCCGAAGCAGGCGGGTACGGTCGAGGAAATGAATCAGGCAGTGCAAGATGCCGCAACAGAAAAAACGCGCTCTGCAAAACCGGTCACGCCCTCATCAACACCCGGTTATCCAAATGCTGGCACTTGACACCCATGTTCTGGTGCGACTGGTGACCGATGACGACCCGGCGCAGGCGCAGCGCATGCAAGAGGCGCTGGATGTCGAACTGGCAGCGGGGCGCGAGTGCCTGGTGGGACACATCGTGCTGTGTGAACTGATTTGGGTGTTGGGGTGCTTGTACGACCATTCGCAGGCGCAATGTCAGCAAACCATGACCATCTTGCTGGGTTTTGTGGGCCTGCGCTTTGAGTCCATGCCCACCGTTGTGGCCGCGTTCAAAGTCTGGCAACGCGAGGGCGGCGATTGGGCCGACCACCTGATTGGTGCGCAAATGAAGGCGCTAGGCTGCGAGGCGGTGTTGACGCTGGACCACAGCGTGCCAGTCGTCAAAAGACGCATCGCATGATTGGGGCGTGACGCTTGTCTGACAGGCATCAAGCGCCCGCTAGTCAGATGCACCTCGAAAATCCCCAAAGAAAATACAAGTCAAATCATCGTCAAGCCATTGCTGAATAAGCGCTGAAAGCTATCAATATAATAGAAGCTTGAGCAATTTGGCCAGTGCGGCTTACTGGAAACTTTAACGTTGAAACTCAGCGGGCGGCCCAGCCGTCCGATGGATTGCCCAGCCAACTTCTGGCCAATTCACGCAAAGCTATCCTGCAAAGCCTCTTGGGCCAGGGCATTGATGCTCTTGCCCCTTGCCTGCGCTGCAATAGCGAGTTTTTCGTGCAACTCAGGAGAAATCCGCAGGTTGAACTTTCCCGAAAAATGACGTCTTGGCTCAATCCCCTTCTCGGTGCAGACTTCAAGAAATACCTCAAGCGAGCGCTTGAACTCCGCGCGCAGTTCGTCAGGATTCTTTCCGTAAAAATCTGCACCACCATTGAGGCCGAGAATTTCACCCCTGAACATGTCCAGATCAGGGTCAAATGCAATCGTTGCGTGAAAGTCGTCAACAGTCATCACGTTCATGGTTCGACTCCGTGTTGTTCCAGCCATTTGCGGATAGATGCCACAGCACCTTTGTCCGTGTTGGGTGACGGATGTGGCCGGTGAAAAACCCGCACCTCATTGAACAAAAAAACAGAAACCCGGCTATCTGAGCGCTCTTCAATCACTGCGCCCAGCTCAACGAAAAGGCCCTCAACATCCCGCCACTGAACGTTGGCGCTCGTCGGTCGTGAAAAAATCAATTCAACAGTTCGCTGATGCCGTTGTTTCATCTTTTTATAGTACCACTTTCAGGTACCGAATTGAACGCTCTGGGTTAGCGATTACGCGGTCGCAAGCAAGGGCTGGCAACAAAGGTGTGGCGCCTTGACCGTGAGGCAGACAATATGCAAGGCTGCCGAACGGCCACCTGTTGCTGGTGCTGGGCACGAATCCAGTGTTTGCAATGCAGCGGGAGTACCCGGTTTGGGCCAGGAGCGGCCACTCGCCGAAGTCTGCTATCGGTCGGCCTCTCAATACAAGAGCAATGAGCGCGGGCCGCTCAACGCCCCAAGCTCCCCTTTCACGCAATCAAATTCCCCAATCTTGATGAGAGCTCCCCCCGAACTCGTAGGGAAACCACAGCGCAGATCCGCTGATGCGTCTTTCAGACGGCGTAGTTTCGGGTTGAGCCTACAGGCTCACTCGCTCGCGATTTTTGGCTTGAGCCAATCAAGATAGGCGTCGATTCGAGTGTCCCAGCCATAAGTGCAGGCGTTGTCATCACCGCCAGACGTAATTGCAGCCAGGACAAGTGTCTGGTTCACATTCAAGAACGCCGGCCCGCCCGAATCCCCGTTGCACGTGCTGGTGCCGTCAGTCTGAAACGAGACGATGCTATCGGTGTAGTCGGTGATTGCCCATGAGGCCTCGCGCTTGACGCCAACACCCGTCTTCTCGCCACCAACCACGTCATACCCAAATCCGACGAATGTCAGGTGGGTCTTGTTGGTCTTGATTTGCTGCCAGCTCGGCGTGCCCGTGTGCAGAGGCGCGGGGTTCACCCCAGGCGTAGTGATCGCGATCTTCAGATAGGCGACGGCAATGTCGTTTTTCAGAGTCGACGCATCGAATGCTTGCTCACCAGTGTCTGGGTAGCTTGCCCGCACGATCTGCACCGGCGCGAACAGTGGCTGGGCGTAGCCAGATCCAAAAACCGCGAGCACCTTCCCCGTCGACATCTTGTCGAGAGTCATGTGATCTTTGACGCAGTGAGCCGCGGTGACGAGTACAGTTGGCGAAACCATAGTCGCAGTGCAATGGGGCAGGCCTTCCAGCATGATGACCACGACGTTCTTGTAGCCCGTAGTTTGGAATCCCTTCGCGATAAACGGGGACTGTCCGGCGGCAAAGAGCAATGGCGCTGGCTCAATGAACACAGACATGTCGGAAATGGCCGACATTTGGTCACTGCAGCAGCCGCCTCCATTGTGCGCCGTGGCTGCGACCGTCGTCCTCAGAAAATAGTCCTGCCCAGGCTTGCTCAAGATCACCGGGTGCGGGCTCTTCGGGTCATTGAGCGGAATGACTGTGCCATCGGGACCCGTCAGCTGGTCGTTCTGCGCGGTCCCGCTCTGTGAGCGCGAGATTTTTACGAAGTACGGAACGTTCGGTCGACCGCCATTGAAGTGAATTTTGACGACGGCGGTGGCCACCGCGTCGACCTTGGCTTCCGTATCGTGTCCCGTGAAGCCAATGCGCCGATCAGCAATGCAAGTGCCTGTCCGATAGTGCCCGCCGCTGGCCGATGCCGCTGCGTCCAACCGATAGCTCAGGCTGGTGGGCGACGCTGCCGAAACCGTTGTGACTGCTGCGCGACCATTGGCAGAACTGCGACGCCCATACCGTTCGCAGCTTTCGATGTCTTCGTCGCCGTCGGCCTTTGCAGTTGCCGTGGCCTTACCTCGCTCGACAACGGTGGAACCACTGCCGGGCTTAGCAGTTACGGCGCCATCCGAGACCAGCGTGATGACGACCGGGTCCACTGCCAAAGCAGGCGCTGCGATGAGCAACAGTGCAAACAACGTCAAGATTCGATGCGCCATGAGTACACCGTCCTTTTGAATCAAAACTGCATGTCACTTGCAGTTCTTTGGGTCGGCCTTGCACTGAAGCAGTCGCTGCTCTTGGACGATCTCGTCCGCTTGGCTCTTCAGGTCGGTCGTCTTTGCCGTCGTGGATTCAGGCTGCGCGATGGTCGCCAGTGCATTCACGGCACCCAGAGCACCTGCGGCCCCTGATGCAGTCGTGTACTGCATCGACGTCACTGCACCCGATTCGGCGAAGGCAAGGCTCAGAGTCTGCTTGCCAAAAACAACTGCATTAGGCAGGGGGATCTTGTATTCCTTGCCGAGTTGCGCAACAGGCAGCCGCCCCTTCCACAAGTCAGGGACGCACAAGTTCCCCGGTCGTGCCGTCCCGACTTCCACCCAGACCATTGCAGGCGCAGTTGCCGTTACAACGGCATCAGAGCCGGTGTACTCCACCAATTTGGCAGGTACCTCAGTCTCTCCAACTTTGGCGCAAATCCCACCCAAAAAAGCGCTGAGGCGCGACGCATAGGCAGCACTCGCACCGTCCGCAGGAATATTTTGGGAATCCTTCGTCGACAAGTTCAAGACGCCTTCGTAGCTAAGAGCCAGTGGTTTGCCGCCACCGACATCCTTGATGAACGTACATTCAGTCGGATAGGAAGGCAGGGTCGACGTAGTGCTAAAGGCCGCAATCGTCGTTGCAAGAGTCGTTGCCGCCTTGACGACGGCGTCACCTTGACCAGTTTGGGTCGCATTCACAGCCTTCAGCCGGCCGTCTTCGTAGAGATCGAACTTGATATCCGCATCTGTAAAGGAGCCACGGAGACCCGCCAGATCAGTGGATCGGGGCTTTGTCAAATCCGCTGAATGCGTTACGTTCGGCGCTGCGACGTTGGCCACGACGGGGAAATTCTTCGTGTCACAAAGGACCGAACGCGTCACCTTGACCGTGATCTGTGACGTGGTCTGGTAGTAGTTGACCTTAGCGTCCGGCAGGCTTCCGCACCCGACGAGCCCAAATGCCAGAGCTGCCGCTATCCCTGTGCGTGCACTGACAAGGCGCCGGACAGTCGATTCATCATTGCGCATGGTTCACCCCTCCATAATTTGCCGAAAAATTGTAGTGGTGGTTCTACAAGGGGTCAACCGCAGAGTTATCGACGCGTGTGGGGCTTCTATCGAAACTCCCTGCTCCGAATCGTGACGCGTGTTGAGCGGCCGCTTTTGGGCCGCGAGGTCGCTGTGTCCTAGTTCCGCTCAGGGTCGAGCCCTGCCGATGGTCGCTGAAAGTCGAATGTCGCTGTCGGGTCCTTTGCAGCCCAAACCAAGTCAACTCCCGCCGTTGAAATTGCATCAGTCAACCAGACATCATGCTGGCACCCCAAACATACAAGCCAAATCGCCCTCTAGCCCAGATGGAACAAGCGCCACCAGCTATCAAACAGAGAGTGGCTTGAGCAGTTCTGCCAGATCACTCTCAGAAAACAGCGGCTGCTTGCGCCCGACTGATCCGCTGTACATGCTCTCGGCCAATGCCGCCTTGGGGTCCTGCAGCGCCAGAATGCGCTCTTCAATCGTGCCTTGCGCCACCAGCTTGACCACCCAGACACTTTGCGTCTGGCCGATGCGGTGGGCGCGGTCGGTGGCCTGGTTTTCGACCGCCGGGTTCCACCAGGGGTCGTAATGGATCACCGTGTCGGCTTGCGGCAGGTTCAGCCCGACACCACCGGCTTTGAGGCTGATCAGAAACAGCGGCACAGCGCCGCTGGTGAACTGGGTGATCAGGTCGTCGCGCTTCTGACTTTGCCCGGTGAGCTTGACCCATTTGATGTTGCGCTTGATCAGTTCGTCCTCGATCAGGCTGAGCATGCTGGTGAACTGCGAGAACAGCAAAATGCGCCGTCCTTCGGCCAGCATCTCGGGCAGCATGGCCATCAACTGCTCCAGCTTGGCCGATACCTTCACCTTTTTGGCCGCATCAAGCTTGAGCAGATGCGGGTCGCAGCAGACCTGGCGCAGTTTCAGCAGGGCATCGAGGATGGTGATTTGCGACTTGGCCAGGCCTTTGGTGCTGAGCGCCTCGCGCACGGTCTTTTCCATGCCGAGTCGGATGGTTTCGTACAGGTCGGCCTGTTTGCCCGAGAGTTCAACGCGCATCACGGTTTCCACCTTGGGTGGCAGCTCATGCGCCACCAGCGCCTTGGTGCGGCGCAGCATGAACGGGGTGACGCGGGCGCGCAACTGGTGCAGCGCTTCGGGGTCGCCCTGTTTTTCAATCGGATGGCGAAAAATCTCGGTGAATTTTTTCTGGCTGCCCAGAAAGCCCGGCATCAGGAAGTGAAACAGGCTCCAGATTTCGCCCAGATGGTTTTCCATCGGTGTGCCCGACAGGCACAGGCGATGGCGGGACTGCAGTTCGCTGGCCACCTGGGCGGCGTTGGTGTTGGCGTTTTTGATGTTTTGCGCTTCATCAAGCACCACCAGATGCCATTTGGCCTGCAGCCAGCGGTCGCGGTCGCGGTGCAACAGCGAATACGGCGCGATCACGATGTCGTACTCTGCCATGCTGTCTGCGGCCTCATGGCGGTCCAGACCGTGGTGCACCAGGCAGCGCAGATCGGGGCAAAAACGCTCGGTTTCGCGCCGCCAGTTGCCCATCAGGCTGACCGGCGCAATGATCAGCGCGGGCAGGGTCAGGCGACCCGCGTCTTTTTCGATCTGGATGTGCGCCAGCGTTTGCAGGGTTTTGCCCAGGCCCATGTCGTCGGCCAGAATGCCGGCCAGCTCGTATTCGCGCAGGAACTGCAGCCAGTTGACACCTTGTTGCTGGTACGGGCGCAGATTGGCGTTGACGCTTTTGGGCAGCACCACTTCAGGCAGCTCGCTACGGCCACTCAGGCGCTGCACCATCTCGCGCAGGTGGCTGCTGCCAGCCCAGACCGCGCCTTCGCCCAATGAGGCGGTGGTGCGCAGCGCGTCAAAGCGCGACAGTTTCAGGCTGTCGCCGGAAAAATCGTGCTCGCGGTCACCGACGAGTTCCAGCAGCGCGGCCATCCAGGGTTTGAGCGGCTCGGTCGGCAGGCGAATAAAGCCACCGTTCGGCGCGGGCAAATAGACAAATTCGGGCAGTTCGGGCAGGCCGGTTGCGGCGTTGGGCGGGCTGCCTGCGGCCACGGCAATCAGTTCGGGCAGCCAGGGCAGGATGTTGTGGCGCTGGCCGTTGATTTCCATGCCCAGCGACAGATCAAACCAGGGCGAGGTGGCTTCGTCATCACCACGCGCGGCCAGGTTCACATTGAGGGTATCGGCACGGCTGATCCAGTCGGTCAGTGCATCGTCCAGCGTCAGCTCAAAACCGGCCTGGCGCAACGGCGCGTAATCGCTGTCGACCCATTGCAGCCAGATTTGCTGGGGGCCATGGCCGGGAATGCCGAAATGGCCCCGGCCATCGGAAGCCAGGCCCAGTTCGCGCAGCCGCATGATGGCTTCAAGCTCGGTTTGCGGGTCGCGCTGCAGCAGGCAGCGCGCCTTGCCCTCAGTGACCACCACGGTGTTGCCCTGGCCGACCCACCAGCCCCGGTGGCCGTTGTAGTCAAAGGTCATTTTGGCCTGCATCAAACCGTCCTCGGGGATGCGCTGGGGCAGCACCGGGCTCAGGTGCAGGCAGGCTATTGGGCTGATGCCGGTCAGGGTGACAAGTTGCTCCAGCACCGGCGGCAGGGGCAGCGACCCGAGCCGCTCGGCCAACGCCAGTTGGTGTTTTTTCAGCGCTTCGGATTTGAGCGGCGGGGATTTCAGCAACACCGCCACCTGGCCCAGGCCCATCCCGCTGACCTGTGCCAGGCCGCACACGCCACGCTGGCTGTCGAGGTACAGCGGCGGGTTGTTCAGGCACAGTTTGGCCTGCGGCTCATCAAGCTGGGGGCGCAGCACCCAGCCGCTGTCGCCGGTCGATGCCTGGGTGACCTCATGCCACTGCCAGCGCACCTCCAGCGCTGGCCCCCATTGCGCTGGCGTGACCGGCTGGCTTTTGCCGTCGCCAATGAACAGCCGCCCGGTGCTGGCCGCCTGCTGCAAGGCCTGCACGCCGTATTTGCCTTCAATCGTGACCTTGGTTTTGACACCATAGTTGTAGTAATAACTGCTGGAACTGCTGGGCATGGCGCGCATCAGTTGCAGCACGTCATGGTCTGCCTCGGTGGCCAGGTCAAAGACGGCCTGGCCGCGTTCGGGCTGGTATTTGATGACCTTGGACTTGGCCCAGCCGCCGCTTTGCTTTTCGTAGGAGAGCACCACCTCCAGGTCCAGATGGGGGGTGCTGCCGGTCAGCCCGGACATGGTCAGCAAATACAGAAAGTACTCGTGCTTGATGGCAGGGCTTTGAAGCCGCTGGGGGCTGGCCTGCGCGTGCAGCGGGTCCGGGGTTTGCGGGCTGCTGCGCTCAAGCTCGCCAAGCCAGCGCAGCACCTGGTTTTCAGCATCAAGCTGCGCTGCGGCTTGCTGGCGCGCCAGTTCGGCTTCGCGCAGCGCGTCGAGTTCCTGCGGGGTGGCGGGCCTGGAAGCCGCCTTGGGGCCAGCCGTGCCCAGCAGTTGCGCGCCTTTGTAAGCCGCCTTGATCATCAGCGCGACACCGTGTTTGCACTGGTAGCCAACCGGGCAGGTGCAGTCGCTGTCCCATTCCAGCACCCGGCCATTGACGTTGCGCCTGACTTCAATCGAGACTTCATAGGGGTGGCGTGCGCTGCCCTGCACATCGCCCATCAACAGCCAATAGCCCTTCAGTGGCTCAATCGACAGGTTGAGCACGCGCTGGTTGCGGTACAGCTCCAAGCCTCGGGCGTAACAGGTGCTGTCGCATTTTTGCACCAGCGATGCCAGATCAAGCCAGAGATTGGAGCTTTGCCAATGGGTTTGCATGAAATTGGCCTCCAGCCCTTGTCAGTGTTGCGCTACCAGCTACCTATTTCAGAGCAATCAGAGAACTGTGCGGCCCATCGCGTGACCGGCCTGCTGGTCGGCGTGATAGCTTGATCGCACCATGGCACCAACGGCCGCGTGACTGAATCCCATGGCGTAGGCACGCGTCTCAAACATCTGGAACACATCCGGATGCACATAGCGCTTGACCGTCAGGTGGCTGCTGCTGGGGGCCAGGTACTGGCCAATGGTCAGCATGTTGATGCCGTGGTCGCGCATGTCCTGCATGGTCTGCAAGATTTCGTCATCGGTTTCACCGAGTCCGACCATCAGCCCGCTTTTGGTCGGAATATCGGGAAACTGTGCCTTGAATTTCTTCAGCAGGTTGAGCGAAAAAAGATAGTCTGAGCCAGGGCGGGCTTCTTTGTAGAGCCTTGGAATGGTTTCCAGGTTGTGGTTCATCACGTCAGGCGGCGCGGCTTTGAGGATGTCGAGCGCACGGTCGTCGCGGCCCCTGAAGTCGGGCACCAGCACCTCGATCTGGGTGTGCGGGGACAGTTGGCGGATTTGCTCTATGCAGGCAACAAAATGGCCGGCCCCGCCGTCGCGCAGGTCATCGCGGTCGACGCTGGTGATCACCACATAGCTCAGCTTGAGCTGCGCAATGGTGCGCGCCAGGTTGACCGGCTCATTGGCATCGAGCGGGTCTGGGCGACCATGGCCGACATCGCAAAACGGGCAGCGCCGGGTGCATTTGTCACCCATGATCATGAAGGTGGCGGTGCCCTTGCCAAAACATTCACCAATGTTGGGGCAACTGGCTTCCTCGCAAACGGTCACCAGTTTGTTGCTACGCAGCACGTCTTTGATCTCGTAAAAGCGGGTGTTTGGGCTGCCGGCCTTGACGCGGATCCAGGCCGGTTTGCGCAGGATTTCACCCGGCTGCACCTTGATCGGGATGCGCGACAGCTTGGCCCCGGCCTTTTGCTTGACCGTCGGGTCGTAGTGTGCTTGCACTTCCCGCTGAACTGGTGTGCCTGAATCAGATGTACTCATGTGCTTGGTTCCTTGCCCAAAAATTCCCAACGGGCTGGTCATCATGAGCTGAACTGTGCTCATGCGATGCGCTTTGACAGGCTCAGCCCGAACGGCTATCAAATAACTTGCGAGTCAGGGGGCCAGGTAACTGGTCAGCTTCTGCGCAAAAATGTCTGCAGCGTCTTGCCACGAGACAAAAATACCGATTGTAGAAAGATCAACGGTCTGCAAACCCGGATAGCCGCAAGGGTTGATGCGGGAATAGGGTTCCAGGTCCATCGCCACGTTCAGTGCCACCCCGTGGTAGGTGCAGTTGCGGCTGACCTTGATGCCCAAAGCGGCAATCTTGCCCAGGCCGGTGAAGTCGGGCGACTTGGCCGCAGCGGCATCGGCTGGCCCCAACTTCATTGGCCGCTGCGCCAGCAGCGCATGCGAGCGCGGGTCATCAAGCCGCACGTAAATACCGGGCGCGCCCGCCACCCGGTGCCCGGTCACGCCAAAGTGCATCAGCGCGCGGATGACCGCCTCTTCGATCCGGTAAACGTATTCCTTGATGAAATAGCCAGCCCGTTTCAAGTCGATCAGCGGGTAGGCCACCACCTGTCCGGGGCCGTGGTAGGTGACCTGCCCGCCCCGGTTGGTTTGCACCACGGCAATCGCACCAGGGCTGAAAATATGTTCATTTTTGCCCGCCAGCCCTTGTGTATAAAGCGCTGAGTGCTCACAAATCCATAGTTCATCGGGGGTGTTGGCGGTGCGACTTGCGGTGAATGCCTGCATTGCCTCATAGGTCGGCAGATAGTCCGCGCGGCCCAGCCGCTGCACCTGCATGGCTACAGCACCACCTTGACCATCGGGTGCGTTGACAAGGTGCGATAGACCTCATCGAGCTGCTCGCGGCTGGTGGCGTTGATGGTGAGGGTGATGCCCAGGTAGTTGCCAGCTTTGCTGGGCCGCAATTCAATGGTGCTGGCATCAAAGCCGGGGTCAAACTGCCGGGCGATGTGGCTGATGGCAGCCACCAGCCCGTCGACGTTGCGGCCCATCACCTTGATGGGAAACTGGCAGGGGTAGGTGATCAGCGACGGGCTTGGGTTGTCAGTGGGCAATTGGCTTGGCATGGGTGGCAGTAAATGGATCTGAGGACATGGTCGTCCATGGCTTTCCCATCTGGCACGTCGGGTGTGGGCGCACTGCATCTCAAATCCAGCGGCCAAATGGGTGACTGATTTTCGACCATATCCAAAAGGGTCGCCGCCGACTTGAGCCAGAAAGCCGCACCCGGCAAGACACCGGCGAGTTTTGTCCGACGAGGAGCCGGCAGGACCTGTCGCGCAGCGGCTGCAAACCGACCGCAGCAGCCCGTTTTGCACCGGCATCTTCACCCACACAACCAGGCCAAGGCCCTGCAAATCCACCACATGGTTGGCCGCGCCGGGGTCGAACTTATTTCCGCGAGAAGCCGCAGACGATGCCAGGGCAAATTTTTGAATTCACAGGCTCTACCGGCTGCCAGCGCCCGGTTTTCATGGCATTGCATTTCTATATCATTCGTGTCTTGAAGTCTGTCGGGCTTGTGGATCGACCAGCGAGAAGCGACCCCAGCGAGGGGTGCCGGATTTGCAGGCGCATGGCCCGGTTATGGGCCAAAGTACCGGTACCACATCGGCTGCCGTGGTCGGTTCGCAGCCGATGCGCCAAAAGCCCGACAGGCTCCAGGTCACCCTGCCGCCGACATTGCACACGCAAGGCGCGATAACAACGGCATGGATGGTTTAGAAATGGCATAAGAACAACGATTCACACCAATATGCGCATTATTTCGCTCCACGGCATCAGTGTCTCGGAAACCAGTGTCAGTGACTTTCAGCAAGCCCTGGACAATTTGCGCCTGCCCGATCAGGGTTACCTGTGGCTGGCCTGCAGCAGAAGCGAATTCGGGCAAATGCAGGTGCCGATTCAGGCGATGCTGGATCGGCTGTGCGGTCTGCAACTGATGGAATTGCACGTGTCAGACCTGCTCAACCAGCAACTGCCCTCGCGCTACGACTACACCTCGCAGTACGACTTGCTGGTGTTTCGCCGACTCGCGGCTTCGGTCGCCAGTGCGCAACCGCCGTCTGACGCCACGCTTGAGTCGTCGGCCAAACGCCGCGGTCCGCCCATATTGCGGCAGATCGACACCAGCCCAGTCGGTTTTGTGGTGTTTGACCGTGTGCTGCTGACGGTGCATCCGCAAGAAGATGCCACGCGTGACAGCTACGCGCTGCG
>DAOSLL010000044.1:0-13544 GCA_035368905.1 Rhodoferax sp. | reverse complement strand
GCTCACAGCCACATTGATGCAGATCAGCGGTCAGGTGCAGGCCGTGCATGGCGTTGGGTGCTTCAGCGTTGCGCGGTTGATGCCGTGCCAAACACAGCTTGCGCCTGGTGTGGCAAACAGCGCCAGTACGGCGGACTGGCCAGCACGCTTGCGCCCAGTGCTGCGGCAGCTTGCCAGCCCCAGCGCGGCTGGTACAAAAATGCCCGCGCCAGGGCAATCAGGTCAGCATCGCCTGCCTGCAATATGGCTTCGGCCTGGCTGGCATCGGTGATCAACCCGACAGCGGTGGTCACCATGCCGGTGCCAGCCCGGATGGCACGCGCAAAGGGAACCTGGTAAAGCGCGCCCGGCAGCATTGTTTGCTCAGGCGAGATGCCACCGGAAGACACATGGATGAAGTCGCAACCGGCAGCCTTGAGCAACTGGCAAAACGCCTGACTCTGCGGCAGGTCCCAGCCGCCCTCGACCCAGTCCGAGGCCGACAAGCGCAAGCCCAGTACGCCATCAAAGGCGGCCCGCACGGCGGCAAATACCGCCAGCGGAAAGCGCACCCGGTTTTCGAACGACCCGCCATAGGCATCCTGGCGTTGGTTAGACAGTGGCGACAAGAACTGGTGCAGCAGGTAGCCATGGGCGCAGTGCAGTTCAATCGCCTCGATGCCGATGGCTGCGGCGCGCCGGGCCGCTGCAACAAATGCCGCAACGATGTGCGCCATGTCATCGCTGGCAAGTTCGCTGGGTGCGGCTTCTTTCGGCAAATGTGGCAGCGCTGACGGACCCACCGTGCGCCAGCCGCCTTCGTCCGGGGTCAACTGATGCCCGCCTTGCCAGGGCACGGCGCAGGAAGCCTTGCGCCCGGCATGCGACAACTGAATGCACACCGCCATCTGCGGTGCCAGCGAGCGGGCGCGCTGCAGATGCAGGGCCAGCGCTGCTTCGGTGCGCTGGTCCCATAAACCCAGGCAGTTGGGGGTGATGCGACCCTCGGGCAGCACAGCCGTGGCCTCGATGGTGAAAAGACCGGCCCCGCCGTTGAGCAAATTGCCCCAGTGCATCAGATGCCAGTCGGTAGCGCAGCCGTCGTTTGCCGAGTATTGGCACATCGGGGCCACGACAATGCGGTTGGGCAACTGCAGTCCGCCGCGCGGACAGGGCAGGTACAGGGGAGAAAACAGCAGACTCATGGCATCAAGCATAGCCCAAACGCGTATCGGCGAAGCTGCTTGTTGGGGCCAGCCCGATGTCAGTCTGGCACGCCAAACCGACCATTAGAATGTCTGACGTTGACAGTCTTTTGGTTCTTCAAGGTGTCCGGTGCGCTGGGCTGGTCTGAACCAAAAGGCTGCAAACCAGCATGTGCCGCCGGTGTTGTGGGCAATCGCGCCAGCGGCACGGCAATCAAGATGCCGATGGTGTTTCAGTACCGGGGCGCAAGTGCCGGCAACAGGGCTGATACAGTAGAGGCCGCGTGAGACAAGTGATTGGTTTTTTTTGTGTAACTTCTGGAGAAAAATATGACGATCAAGATTGGCATTAACGGCTTTGGCCGCATCGGACGCAACGTTTTGCGCTCTGCCCTGCAGAGCTTCAGCGACATTGAAGTCGTGGCCATCAACGACTTGCTGGAACCCACCTACCTGGCCTATATGCTGCAATACGACTCGGTGCACGGTCGTTTCAAGGGTGAGGTGTCAGTCGATGGCAACACCCTCATTGTCAATGGCAAGAAGATTCGCCTGACGCAAGAGCGCGACCCGGCCAATTTGAAGTGGAACGAAGTCGGTGCTGACATTGTGGTTGAGTCCACTGGCATTTTCCTGGACAAGGCCGGTGGCGAAAAGCACCTGGCAGCGGGCGCCAAGAAAGTCATCTTCTCGGCTCCTTCCAAAGACGACACCCCGATGTTTGTGTTTGGCGTGAACGACAAGACCTACGCTGGTCAGACCATCATCAGCAATGCGTCCTGCACCACCAACTGCCTGGCCCCGATCGCCAAGGTGGTGAATGACAAATGGGGCATCAAGCGCGGCCTGATGACCACCGTGCACGCGGCTACTGCCACGCAAAAGACGGTTGACGGCCCAAGCAACAAAGACTGGCGCGGTGGCCGTGGCATTCTGGAAAACATCATTCCTTCGAGCACTGGCGCTGCCAAGGCTGTAGGTGTGGTCATTCCGGCTCTCAACAAGAAGCTCACCGGCATGGCATTTCGGGTTCCCACCAGTGACGTGTCAGTGGTTGACCTGACGGTTGAACTCAATTCACCGGCTACCATGGCTGAAATTTGTGCCGAAATCAAGGCCCAAAGCGAAGGCGCCATGAAGGGCGTGCTGGGTTACACCGAAGACAAGGTGGTGGCCACCGACTTCCGCAGTGACCCCCGCACCTCCATCTTTGACGCTGATGCCAGCATTGCGCTTGATGGCACCTTTGTCAAATTGGTAAGCTGGTACGACAACGAATGGGGTTATTCCAACAAGTGCCTTGAAATGGTACGCGTGCTGGCCAAGTAAGCAGCGCTTTTTCCCGGTTCTCCCAAAGCCCGCGCTGCCCGGCAGCGCGGGCTTTTTCATTGCCGGCCAGCCGCCTCAGGCGCGCGAATCAAACTGCAGAATCGCCCGGGCCATGCCTTCGAGCGGCAAGATGTCATCGACCGCCTGTAGCTTGATGGCTTCCTTGGGCATGCCAAACACCACGCAGGTTTCTTCGTTTTGGGCAATCGTGCGGGCACCACCGTCATGCATCACTTTCATGCCGCGGGCACCGTCGTCGCCCATGCCGGTCATGATGATGCCCAGCGCGTCGCGCCCGGCGCATTCGGCAGCCGACTTGAACAGCACATCAACTGACGGCTTGTGGCGGTTGACCGGGGGGCCGTCGAGCACCTTGACAAAATACTGGCCGTTCGTTTTTCGCAACTGCATGTGACGCCCACCGGGGGCTATCAGCGCCACGCCGCGCTCCAGCCGGTCGCCGTCTTTGGCCTCGCGCACATTCATGGCGCACAAGCCGTCCAGGCGCTGCGCATACATGGCGGTGAATTTTTCCGGCATGTGCTGGGTAATGGCAATGCCGGGCGCATCAGCGGGCAGGCTGGTCAGTACCAGTTCCAGCGCCTGCGTGCCACCGGTCGAGCTGCCAATCACCACCGGCTTGTTCATCGCCAAGGCATGTACACCGCTTGGTGCTGGCATGCGGCCTATTTGGGCTGCAACCCCCGTCGTAATTGCCTTAGCAGCTATAGAAGGCATAGCGCCTCGGGCACGTGGCCGAGACCGGGCAGCGGTTTTCAGGGTTTGGATCATCTCCAGCCGCGAATCATCGAGATGCTGCTTGAGCCCGAGTTTGGGCTTGGCCAGCACCGCCACGGCACCGGCGCTCAACGCATCAAGCGCAACCCGGCTGCCCTCGGTGGAAAGCGTCGAGCAAATCACTGTGGGAATCGGCGTGCCGGCCATGATCTGGCGCAAGAAGGTCAACCCGTCCATGCCGGGCATTTCAATGTCGAGCAGCAACACATCAGGCGGGTTTTTGCGAATGGCTGCCATGGCCAGCAGGGGGTTGGGCGCACTGCCAATCAGCTCAACATCTGAGTTGCCTGCCAGCATGTGCGCGAGCGCCTGGCGCACCACGGCGGAATCATCGACCACAAATACTTTGACGACCATTGTCTGGTTTCCTGTTAGTTAGAAGAGGCGGTTTCAACCGTCGGATCGCTGCCACCGACGGTCCAGACCAGCTTGCGATAGCCAGTGCCGCCCAAGTCTTGCCTGAGTACTTTAATCTTATGGTGTTCCAGATAACCCAGCACCCAGTCGATGTTGCTGGCACCCACATGGTGGTGAGTGAACAGCTTGGGAAACATATTGCCGCCGCCAACCACATAGGCCTGGCAACTGCGCGGCGCAAAGCCAATGGCGTAAAGGCGACGGGTCATGTCGGCCATGGCTACCGAGCCGTAGGCGGTATTGTTCCGGTTGGCGGTGTTGGGATGGCCTACGTGGACGATGTGGCACATCACGCCCACGGTGCGACGCGGGTCGGTCAAAATCACGCTGACGCACGAGCCCAGCAAGGTCTTAAGCTGGTCACCAGCGTAACCAAGTGCCACGTCACCGGGCATCAGTTCAAAAGTAGCCATGCTTGGTCGTCCGAATCAGGCTGGCTTGCGAAAGGCACCGGGCTGCACGGTTAACAGCGGTGTCTTGCAGGCCACCCGGCCTTCGGCCGTGCCCAAAAAAAACAGCCCACCGGGCCTTAAGGTGGTCAGCACCCGGTCCACCACCTCAATCTTGGTGGGGATGTCAAAGTAAATCAGCACATTGCGCAAAAAAATGATGTCAAACGGCCCAACGCCATCAATGGGCTGGCACAAATTCAAGCGGCCAAATTGCACCCGCTGGCGAATCTTGTCCTGAATCAGAACCTGCCCTTCGGATTCGCCATCCCCGCGCAGGCAATAGCGTTTGAGCCGCTCCGGGCTGACGGCACGCAGGCGGTCCGCCGGGTACACCGCCTCTTTGGCGCTGAGCAACACCCGGTGGCTGATGTCAGTTGCCAGAATCGACCAGTCCGGCCCGACACGCCCTTGCACCTGCATGTCCGACAACAGCATGGCGGTGCTGTAGGCCTCATCACCAAACGAGGCGGCCGCGCTCCAGATAGCCAGCGGCGCGCGACTCTTGCGGGCGGTCAGTTCCTGCTCCAGCAAGTCATAGTGCCTGGGTTCGCGAAAAAAATAGGTTTCGTTGGTGGTCAGCATGTCCACCGCCATCTGAAACTCGGCTGCCTGTGACTCGTCTTCTAGCAAAGCGATGTAATCGCCAAAGCTGGCCAGGCCCATGCGCTGGATGCGCGGTGCCAGGCGTGACTGGATCAATGGCTTTTTGGAGTCATTGAAGGACAGACCTGCAGCCTCGTACATGATCTCGCTGATGCGTTTGAACTCACGGTCGCTGAAGGTGATGGCAGACACACAGACCTTTCTTAGTAGGGGCGGAAATTGCCACTGCCGCGCACTGGCGCGTTCAGCACCGGTGCAGCGCTGCGACCGGGTAACCTGCCTGCATTGCTGCGCGGCGTGGGTGTCGGCCGGTCGTGGCGGTTAGGTACTGGATGCGCGCCGTCACCGGTGTCAAAGAACGCGATGCTTTGCTGCAATTGCTCAGCCTGCCCCGACAGTTCCTCGCTGGTCGCGGCCAGCTCTTCTGAGGCAGAGGCGTTTTGCTGTGTGGCCTTGCTGAGCTGGCCCATGGCACTGCCAATTTGCGTGACCGATTCGCTTTGTTCGCTGCTGGCAGCGGCGATCTCCTGCACCAGCTCAGAGGTTTTCTGGATGCTGGGGACAATTTCATCAAGCAGTTTGCCAGCCCGTTCTGCGGTGGTCACGCTGTTGGCGGCAAGCTCACCAATTTCCTTGGCCGCTTGCTGGCTGCGCTCGGCGAGCTTGCGTACTTCGGCGGCCACCACCGCAAAACCCTTACCGTGCTCGCCCGCTCTGGCCGCCTCGATCGCAGCATTGAGTGCCAGCAGGTTGGTCTGGTAGGCAATGTCATCGACAATGCCAATCTTTGATGCTATTTGCTTCATAGCTGCCACAGTAAGACTGACGGCGGTTCCACCCTCAACGGCCTCTTGATTCGCCTTGGTGGCCATGCCATCGGTGACCTTGGCGTTGTCGCTGTTCTGGTTGATCGAGGCAGACATGGTGTCGATGCTGGCCGAGGTTTGCTCAACGCTGGCTGCCTGCTCGCTGGCCGCCTGGCTCAGCGACTGGGCAGTGGTGCTCACCTGATTGGCCGCACCGGTCAGTGCATCGGCGGCAGCACGCACTTCACCAATGACCCGGGTCAGGTTGTCGCTGCTGGTGTTGACACTGTCCTTGACGGTGCCAAAAAGTCCTTGATAGTCGCGCGTCATGCGCTGGGTCAGGTCACCTTGGGCAACGGCCGACAACACCTGCGCCACATCCGACAGACCCTGCTGGCAGGTGGCCACCAGTTGGTTCATGCCTTCTGATATTTTGCTCAGAAAACCGGTTTTACCGGCCACGCTCAAGCGACCACTGAAGTCGCCCTGCGTGGCGGCGTTGACCATGTTGTCAAGTTCCTGCTCGGCGGCGATCTCATCAGTGCGGTCCAGCCATTGGGTGATGCGGCCCAGGGCAGTACCCCGGCTACCCTGCACCGGTCGGGCCAACAGGCGCAGTTTGCGGCCCTGTATCTCCATGTCCACGGTTTCACCAGACAACACGGCCTGGTCAAAGCGGCTGGCATCTGCCGGGTTTTTGAACAAGGTGCTGAGCTTGTTGCCATAAAACTTGTCGGCCTCGAAGCTCTCACCACCAAACAGCTTGAGCAACTGATGCGCAGCCGGGGTGGCGTGGGCCAGAAAACCTTGGGCATCCGAAATGGTGACGCACACCGGCAAGCTGTCAAGCGACAGGCGGATGCGCTGGTTAAACGCGGCCGCTGCCGCGGCAGCTTTCATGGCAGCCTGCACCTTGTCGATGGCCTCGGTCACCCGCGCCTTCTGGCCCGGCAGGCGGTCCATGGCGACTTCCAGGTGGCCCTCGGTGTAAGCGGTAACGACCTCGACCACCTTCATCTTGACGGCAATGTGCGCGTTGAGCAACTGGTTGGTGGAATCAGCCATGGCCGCATAGTCTCCGGGCAGGCCTTGGGTGGACATCTGAAAATCGAGCATACCCGCCGCGTGCTGGCGCGCCAGCTCGGCCTGCGAGGCGCGAAACTGCGCCAGCACTGCCTGCAGGTCAATCACCGCCCGCAATACCTGGGCTGGCTCATCACGTCCCGAAGGTTGCTCTGGCGTGTGCGACAGGTCACCTTGGGCAATCTGATGCAGGGTTGTGTTGACGGTATTGAGGCCACCACGGGTCACCAGAAAAAAGCTGTAGAACAAATACGTCACCAGTGCCAAGCCCACCAGCAGGATCACTGTGGTGACGATGAGTGCGCTGCGCATCGCCTCAACCCGCTTGCTGAGCAGGCCATTGAGTTCGTCTTGCAACACGTTGAGCAAGGCAAATTGCGCGTCGATGGCCATGTTTCCCAGCGCCAGGTAAGACTGCTGGGTTTCTGCTGTGTAGTCCTTGCCATCAATGACCCCGTTGCGTGCCAGCGCAAAAAACGACTCGGTGATGCCAAAGGTGTTTGCTGCCTCTTGCTGCGAGGCCAATGCCGGGTTGAAGGCGTAGGACTTGGCCAGACCGCCGCGCATGTTGTTGAACTGAAACATGGCAATTGGCATCAGCGCGTTGAGCGTATCAAGTTGCGCGGCGGTGATGGCTCTGGCTTTCATGATGGCCAGTCCCATGCCGCGCAGCTTGCCACTGCTCTCCAGAACGTCGGGCATTCTGAAATAGCTGGCGTCCATCAGGTAGTAGGAGTCAATATCGGGGTCCAGTGTCAGGTTGGAGGCATCTGTCACCTGCGTCATCAAGTTGATCAGTGCCTTGATGTGTTGCGAGTGAGCGTCAAACACCCGGTCCACTGACCCGCTGGCCGCCTGCGCCTGGGCAAAAGCCCTTTGAACTTCTTCGAACGGTTTGGCCGTGTTCAGTTGGGCACCCAATGCCTTGTCTACAGTCGCCAGTTTCTCTTGTGCCGCCTTCAGTTTGGCATGCACGTCTGCCAGGGTGGGCGGTGCCTCACCGTTGGCCGCCAGCGATGATGCATCGCGCCGCCATTGCTGGGCCAGGTTGATCAGCGGAAAAATCTCCCGGTTGTAGCTGACCCCAAGCAGTTCCTTGACAGAAAACGCCATGCTGTCGGCCTTGCTGCTGTAAAACGCCCAGGTCAACCAGCCAAAAGGCAACAAAAGTACCAAGCAAATCAGCAGTGCCTTGCCGGCAAATTGCAGATTTCCCATCAGACGCATGCCGGGCGCAAAAAAACCGGTTGTGCGGTTGGCTTCAGCGCCGTGGCTTGGGTTCGCACTCATGATTCAGCACTCACTTTTTGCTTAACTTGAAACTGGGCTCAATAGGGTTTGAAATTGCCACCGCTGCGCCCTGGTAGCTCCAGCCTGGGCGCGGGCTTGCGCTCGGGCGCGCCACGCCGCTCGGGTGCGGGCAACTCATGACGGCTGCGAAGCTGTGGGGCCGCACCGCCCAGGTTAAAGAACCCCACTGCCTGCTGCAACTGCTCAGCCTGACCGGATAACTCTTCGCTGGTGGCGGCCAGTTCCTCGGAGGCACTGGCGTTCTGTTGCGTGGCCTTGCTCAATTGCCCCATGGCCTCGCCAATCATCGACACCGATTCGCTTTGCTCGGCACTGGCAGCGGCGATTTCCTGCACCAGTTCGCTGGTTTTCTGGATGCTCGGGACAATCGCGTCAAGCAGTCTGCCAGCCCGCTCGGCGGTGGTGACACTGTTGCCGGCCAGTTCACCAATCTCTTTGGCGGCTTCCTGGCTGCGCTCGGCGAGCTTGCGTACCTCGGCCGCCACAACCGCAAAACCCTTGCCGTGTTCGCCGGCGCGGGCTGCTTCAATGGCAGCGTTGAGTGCGAGCAAATTGGTTTGGTAAGCGATGTCATCGACGATGCAGATCTTGGCGGCAATCTGCTTCATGGCGGTCACCGTCTGGCTCACCGCACTGCCGCCATCCACTGCTTCTTTGGTGGTCTTGGTCGCCATGCCATCGGTAACCCTGGCGTTGTCGCTGTTGTGGGTGATCGAGTCGGACATGACATCAATCGATGCCGTGGTCTGCTCGACCGAGGCCGCCTGCTCGCTGGCGGCCTGGCTTAAAGACTGGGCTGTGGCACTGACCTGATTGGCAGCGCCAGTCAGGGCATCGGCGGCGGCGCGTACCTCTTCGATGATGGCGGCGAGCTTTTCGAAGCTCAGGTTGGCATCCTGCTTGACACGCTCAAATGCGCCCTCGGTGTCGCGGGTTATGCGCTGGGTCAAATCGCCGCTGGCCAGACCTTCAAACACCCGGGCCATGTCGTCAATGATGTTGGAAAGCTTCTCGGAAGTGACATTGGCATCCTGTTTGAGCTGGTTGAAGGTGCCGGCATACTCGCGGGTGACCCGCTGGCTCAAGTCGCCTGCTGACATGGCACCCAGCACCCGGCCGATGTCGGCAAAAGCGATGACCGTGGTGTCAAGCAAGGTATTGACACCGGTACACAGCGAGGCGATCGGGCCGGCCTTGCCGCCCAAATCCACCCGTTGACTCAAATCTCCGTCTTTGGCGGCAGCGATCACCGCCAGCGAATCATGCACCGCTGTCTGCAGCATGGCATTGGCCTGAAATTCACTGCTGACATCGGTGGCAATTTTGACCACCTTCAACACCCGTCCCATTTCATCCATCACCGGGCTGTAAACCGCCTGCAACCAAACCTCTTTACCCCCCTTGCCGACGCGCTTGAAAGTGCCTTTTTGTGGTTTGCCGGCCTTCAGGTCAGCCCAGAGTTGCTGGTATGCCGGGCTGGCAGCAAGGCTAGCCTCGACAAACAACCGGTGGTTTTTGCCCGAAACTTCAGCACTGCTGTACCCCATGATCTGCAAAAAGTTGACATTCGCCTGCAGTACATGACCACCCAGGTCAAATTCGACCATGCCAAAAGACGCGTCAACGGCCCCCAGAATTCCCCTGGCGTTTTGGCGCTCGGTTTCCGCTTGCGTGACGTCGTAACGGACCCCCAGGTATTTCATGGGCTTGCCGTTGTCGCCCATAAACGGCGCAATCACCGCATCGACGTAATAGGGTGCGCCATCTTTGGCGCGATTCTTGATAACCCCTCGAAACATCGCCCCTCGTCCGATGGTTGCCCAGAGCTGCCTGAAGGTTTCCTTGGGCATGTCCGGATGCCGCGTGGTGCTGTGCGGATGGCCTAAAAGTTCGTCTTTGCTGTATTTGGAAACCTCGACGAACTTGTCATTGATGCTAAGGATGTCGCCCTTTTTGTCTGACTCCGAGACGATCGAAGTCAGGTTCATGATGTCGGTGCGGACCTTAAGCTCCTGCTCCAGGTCGGCCAGGCGGCGATTGATTTCCGCGCCATGAAACATCCGCGCCAGCCATGAGTATTGTGTTGACTTCAAGATAAGCTCCAGTTAACGATCAATGGGACACCTGACCCGCCAAGACCTGACGCAGCGTGTTGGCCAGTTCGCGTGGAGAAAACTTGCCGACGTAGCCATCGGCACCCACGCCTTTGACGTGGTTTTCATTGGTGGTGCCGGTCAGCGACGAGTGAATCACCACCGGAATACCCTTGAAACGGGCATCTTGCTTGATCAGCCGGGTCAGGGTAAAGCCATCCATCTCGGGCATTTCCAGGTCGGTCAGCACCACCGAGATGTTGTCTTTGACGCGCGTGCCGTCGGCCTTGGCCTTGTCTGCCGCCGCTTGAAGGTAGTCCCAGGCCTGGCGACCAGTGTGGGTCATCACAAACGGTGCCCCCATGGCCTTCAGACCGAGTTCGATCACTGCTCGCGCCACATGCGAGTCATCAGCCACCAAGATCGAGGTGCCCTCTGGAAGCAACAATTCCGGGCCCACCACCTCGCGGTTGATTTCTTCTTTGGTCACCGGCATGACATCGCGCAAGACTTCTTCAACGTCGAGCACTTGCGCTAACCGGGTATCGGCGCGGGCACCGTCGAGGCGGGCAATGCCAGTCACCAGCGCCCCGGCGTGGCTGCTTTCTGCTGGCAGAACCTGGTCCCAGTCGAGCCGAACGATTTCACGTACGTCTTCAACCGCAAAGCCCTGGATGGTGCGCGCAAATTCAGTGACCATCAAAATGGAGAGTCCTTTTTTGGGCTGGCAGCCCACCACTGCGGGCAGGTTGATCACCGGAATGATTTGGCCACGGATATTGGCCACCCCCATCAGGTGTTCGTGGCTGTTCACCAATGCGGTGATTTTGGGCATGACCAGCACCTCGCGCACCTTGAACACATTGATGCCGTACAACTCTCGTTCACCGGTGCTGGGTGACTCGCCCAGGCGGAACAGCAGCAACTCAAACTTGTTGGTGCCCGCCAGCCGGGTGCGCTCTTCGATGTCCTTGTCCTGGCTCATGAGGCGATACCTGCCATAAAAGGGGGTCAATAGGGTTTGAAATTGCCCTGAGCGGACGCTTTTGGGCTGCTGCGCAGGCGCGGCATCGGGTACTGCGCTGGCATTTTCATGTTTGGTGCCCTGGCATGGCGGTCGGGCACGGCAGGGGCATCGTCGCCGATATTGAAAAACGCAATGCTTTGCTGCAGTTGCTCGGCCTGACCCGAGAGTTCCTCGCTGGTGGCGGCCAGTTCTTCAGAGGCCGAGGCGTTTTGCTGGGTGGCCTTGCTGAGCTGGCCCATGGCACCGCCAATTTCGGTTACGGTGCTGCTTTGTTCGCTGGAAGAAGCGGCAATCTCCTGCACCAACTCGCTGGTTTTTTGAATGCTCGGCACAATCTGTTCGAGCAACCGACCGGCGCGCTCGGCGGTGATCACGCTACTGCCGGCCAATTCACCGATCTCTTTGGCGGCTTCCTGACTGCGTTCTGCCAGCTTGCGGACTTCGGCCGCCACCACGGCAAAGCCCTTGCCGTGCTCACCGGCACGGGCCGCTTCAATCGCCGCATTCAAGGCCAGCAAGTTGGTCTGGTAGGCGATGTCATCCACGATACCAATTTTGGATGCGATCTGTTTCATGGCTACCACGGTTTGACTGACCGCAACGCCACCCTCAACAGCCTCTTTGGTGGTCTTGGTGGCCATGCCATCGGTCACTTTCGCGTTGTCACTGTTTTGCGTGATGGAAACCGACATCACATCAATCGATGCCGTGGTTTGCTCGACGCTGGCGGCTTGTTCGCTTGATGCCTGGCTCAGCGACTGGGCAGTGGCCGAGACCTGGTTGGCCGCATCTGACAGCGCGTTGGCGGCCGCTCGGACTTCGCTCATGACCCGTGTCAGGTTCTCGGCCGATGCGTTCACATTGTCCCGGACCTTGCCAAACAGGCCGGCATAGTCGCGTGTGATGCGTTGGGTCAGGTCGCCATCAGCCACGGCACTGAGCACTTGGGCCACGTCTGACAGGCCCTGTTCGGTGGTTTGCACCAACTGGTTCATGCCATTGGATAAATTGGCAAAAAATCCGCTTTTACCGTGCAAGCTCAGGCGCTGGCTCAGGTTGCCCTGGGCGGCGGCTTGCACCATCTGGTCGATTTCCTCTTCAGCCGCCAGTTGCTCGGTGACATCTTGCCATTGGCCGACCGTGCCCAGGCGCTCGCCTTCTTGCGACAGCACCGGTGTTGTGGTGAGGTCGTACATGCGACCTCCCAGCTTGAGTCGGGTTTGTGTCGCCGCAGTCAAATCTCGCAGACGCGTCAGGGCCGCCTCTGCATCCGCGTAAAACATGCCGATGCTGCCGCCCACCACCTTGGCCGGGTCAAACCCGGGAATCTGCTGGCGAAAACCCTCTGCGTTGCGATGCAGGGTGTCGCGCAAGGCATTGTTGATGTAAATCACGGTGCCGTTGTCGTCGGCAATACGCACCGGCAGGCTGACGTTGTCGAGTGCCAGGCGAATTCGGCGGTTGGCGTTGGCCACCACGCGCTCTTTTTCCTGTGCAGCCAGCTTTTCGGCCGCAGCCTGCTGTTCTGCTGCGGCAGTCTGGGCCATCGCCAGCAGGGACTGATTGGTTTGCTCCAGCGACTTGCCAAAGGTACCACGCAGGCCGGTCGCTTGCGCCAGCCTGAAATATTGTCCGCTGCTGGCGTACTGCAAGGCTGTGGCCTGCTCGCGAAAGCAGGCTTCGAGCTGATCGAGCATGTCGTTGAAATCCCAGCATAACTGGTGAAACAAGCCGCTGGCCGGAATTTTGTCGAGGCGACGGCCCAACTGGCCGTGCGCCACCTGCTGCGAAATGCTCTGAATGTCCATCATCAGCCGATGTTGGCGTTGCAAGCTCAGATACCAGAACAACAGACATAACAAGCCAGGCAGCAGCCAGACCAGCACAAACGGGCTCCAGCCGGTGTGCCAGCTTTGCAGTGCGGCACCTGCCACAAGCAGCAAAGCCATGGTCCAAACATAAGCCGACGATTCAGAGCGAGAGGACGAGTTGCTCATAGCTGACTCCTTTTTGCTGCAAAGTATTGGCAAGCAGGGCCAGCGAGGCAGCGCAAGCGTCTTTGGGGCCGACCTTGCGCTCTTCTTCGAGCATGGCCTTATATAGATCGGTCATCAGCGCGATGGCCCCGGCACTGGCCTTGCGACGCACTGAAAAATAGCCGACCACCAAGCCCTTGGCATCGAGGTCGGGCGTGACATTGGCAAATACCCAGTAGAAGCTGCCGTCCTTGCACATGTTTTTGACAAACGCGAAGCACTCTTTATTTTGTTCCAGCGTATCCCACAGAAACTTGAAGACCCCGCGCGGCATGTCAGGATGGCGCACGATGTTGTGCTGCTGCCCGATCAGCTCGGAGGAGTTATAACCTGAAAACTCGATAAAGACCCGGTTGCAGTAGGTGATGCGGCCCTTGAGGTCGGTCTTGGAAACGATGAAATCGT
>DAOSLL010000043.1:0-13545 GCA_035368905.1 Rhodoferax sp. | reverse complement strand
GACGACACGCAGGAGCTGGGCACACGCAACATCAAGGTGGCGCTGCGCCGCCTGCGCAAGTTTGCCCGCGAAGGGCATGTGGAAGAACTCGACCTTGACGACACCATCCGCTGCACTGCCGCCAATGCCGGCTATCTGGACATCAAAATGCGCCCTGAGCGGCACAACAACGTCAAGGTGCTGCTGCTGATGGATGTGGGCGGCACCATGGACGAGCACATTGCCCGCGTCGAAGAGCTGTTTTCTGCTGCCAAGGCCGAGTTCAAGCACCTGGAGTTTTATTACTTTCACAACTGCGTGTACGACTTCGTCTGGAAAAACAACCGCCGCCGCTATGCCGAGAAGTTTCCCACCTGGGACATCATCCGCAAATACAACCGCGACTACAAGCTGATTTTCATTGGCGATGCGACCATGAGCCCGTATGAAATCCTGCAGGTCGGCGGCAGTGTGGAATACAGCAACGAAGAGGCCGGGCTGGAGTGGCTGGGGCGGCTGACCAGCGCTTTTCCCAAATTTGCCTGGGTTAACCCCGAGCCTCAGGGTGTCTGGCAATACCGTCAAAGCATCAGCATCGTGCAGCAGCTCATGAGCGGGCGCATGTTCCCCATGACCCTCAAAGGACTGGAAGAAACCATGCGTCTGCTGAGCAAATGAAGTGGCTGGCGGTCATGTTGCTGCTGGCCTGTACCGCCGCATCAGCGCAGGGCTTGATGGCCGATGCCCCGGCAAATGCAGCCGCAGCCAGCCAAAGCCTGCCCGACGCTGGCAAGGCCGCATTTGTGCTCGACATCATTGCACCCGACGAGATCAAACAGACACTTGAGCGCCACCTGGACCTGCAGCGCTACCGAACCCTGACCGATCTGACCGACGAAGAACTCGACCGTCTGCTCGACCAGGCCCGGCTTGATGCCAGGAATCTGATCGCCACGCTGGGGTATTTTTCGCCGGTGATCGACATTGAGCGTTTGCCCCCTGGTGATGCTGCGGCCTCCCAGCGAGTCAGCATCAAGGTCACGGTCGGTGCGCCGGTGCAGGTCAGTGAGGTGCAGTTGCGATTTGTCGGTCCCATCGCCACCGACTTGCAGGCGGCAGAGCAGCGCCAATTGATTCAGGAAAGCTGGTCGCTCAGCGCTGGTAGCCGATTCACCCAGGCGCGCTGGAGCGATGCCAAACAGCAGGCGCTGCGTCAGCTCACCACCCGGCGCTATCCCGCTGGCAGCGTCACCCAGACACTGGCCGACATTGACCCGGTGACACGGCAGGTGCGCCTCGAACTCACGCTGGAGTCCGGGCCGGCTTACCAATTGGGTGAGCTGGTCGTCACTGGCCTCGGTCGCTTCGATGCGGACCTGGTGCGCCGCCTGGCACGCATTCCGGTGGGGGCCGACTACGATCAGGCGGCGCTGGTGCAGGCACAGCAGCGGCTGACTGAAAGCGGTTTTTTCAGCAGCGCCTTTGTCTCGATTGACACCCGCACCGATCCGCAGGCCGCTCGGGTGTTGGTGGCCCTGCGCGAGGCAAAATTGCAAAAGATCGTCGTCGGTGTGGGTGCCAGCACCGACAGCGGTGCCCGCGTGAGCGTCGAGCATTTGCACAACCAGTTGCCCTGGCTGGGCTGGAACGCCACCAGCAAACTGTCGGTTGACCGCGAAACCCAATACATCGGCACCAGTCTGACCGCGCCACCTGATGAGCGCGGCTGGCGCTGGAACACGCTGGCACTGCTGCTGAACCAGACCAGTGGCAGCTTTGACGTCGCCAGCCAGCGCTTGCGCGCCGGTGCCAGCAAGGAAACCGAGCGCATTGACCGCAGCTATTACCTGCAGTTTGACCGGGCCGACTCGGCCGCCACCGACCTGACCGAATTCGAGCGAACCGAGTCCATCACGGCCAACTACAGCTTCACCCTGCGCAGTTTCAACGCCATGCCATTTCCGACCGGCGGCTGGGCCTGGGGGCTGGAATTGGGTGGTGGCACCACGCTGGGCAGCGAAAACGTGCCTTTTGGCCGGGTGTTGACCCGCTGGCAAAATTTCTGGCAGTTGGGCAGTAGCAGTCAAGCGCCGACCAACCGGCATGCCGGGCGCTTGTCGCTGCGCGGGCAGGTTGGTGCGGTCGTCGCCAAGGACGGGGCGAGCTTGCCCGCCACCCAGCTCTTTTTGGCGGGTGGCGACAACAGTGTGCGGGGTTACAGTCTGCGCAGCATCGGCACTGACCTCAAGGACGGGCAAGTCAGCGCCGGTCGCTACATGGTGGTAGGCAGTCTGGAATGGCAGCACCCGATCACCCGCAACGGCGTGTTGACCGAGTGGGAATCGGTGCTGTTTGTTGATGCAGGTGCGGTGGCAGACCGTCCGGCCGACCTGCAGGCCAAGGTCGGCGTGGGTGCCGGTGCGCGCTGGAAAAGCCCGGTCGGCCCGCTGCAGATTGACCTGGCTTACGGTGTCGATGATCGGAAATGGCGGCTGCACATGAACCTGGGGTTCAGCTTTTGAGCACCACCTGGCGACTCAGCCTGATCAGCTTGCTGCTGCTGCTGGGCTTGCTGGCGTTGTTCGGTGGCTTGTGGGTGTGGAGCGGCAGCGCCACTTCACTGGCCGGTGCGCTGGCACAAGTGACGCATTTGCTGCCAGCCAGCCAAACGCTGGAAGTGCGTGATGTCAGCGGCTCGCTGCGCAGCGGTGGGCAGATTGGCTGGCTGCGCTGGCAGCAAGGCGGTTTGTCGGTGGAAGCACGCGACGTGCAAATCGACTGGTCGGTGGACGCCCTGCTGGACCAGCAGTTGCAGATCAACCAACTGGCAGTCGGTCATCTGCGCATTGAAGACCAGCGCGTCAGCGCGGTTGACGAGCTGCCAGTGCCGCTGGCTGAACTGAGCCTGCCACTGAAGGTCAACGCCAGCGTCAGTGTCGATGCTGTGGAATGGGTTGGCAGCAGTAGCCAGCGTTTTGACAAGCTCGCATTTAACTATATTTTTGATAGCTACTCGCACAGACTGGACAAGGGCTACATCCATATTTTGTCCAATAAATATGAGTTTTCGGGGGAGTTGCAGGCACACGGGCCAATGGCCTTGCTGTTCAAGGCTGACGGGGTTGTGAACGTGCCGGTTTCGGCCAGCCAGCCGCCGCTCAAGGTCACCGCGCTGGCCCGGCTGGACGGGCAACTGGCCGGTGCGGATGCCAGGCTGGCGTTGCACGCCACGCTGACACCCCAGAGCGGCAGCGCGTTGGCTGGCAAAGGCGGCACCCCGGTAACCGCCCTGCAGGCCACGCTGTCAGCCCAACTGGCACCCTGGCAAATGCAAAAAATCATTTCGGCCCAGGGCCAGTGGCAGGCGCTTGACCTGGCCAGCCTGTGGCCGCAGACCCCCAAAACGCTGCTCAGTGGTGCCGCCTCGGTTAGCCCGCAGGGCCAGGGCTGGCAGGCCAGCATCCACCTCGACAACAGCCAAAGCGGCCCGCTTGATCAGCAACGCCTGCCGCTGCAAAGCCTGCGGGCTGAACTGAACTATAGCAACGGGCAATGGCTGGTGCAGTCACTGCAGGCAGGCATGGCCGGGGGCAGCGTGGTGGCCAAGGGGCAATTTCGCGCTGGCGCAAGCCCAGGCGAGCCTGAGCGCTGGAACGTCCTGGCCGAGGTAAGTGGCATCAACGCAGCCGGGCTCTATTCGCCCTTGTCCGGGGTACTGATTGGCGGCACGCTGGGCGCGGAGCAAACGCCCAAAGGCATTGGCTTTGATGTCAACCTGCAGGCGAGCCGCAACAAGGCAACTGCCGGCGCAGCACCAGCAGCGACCCAAAAACCAGCCACCCTGCGCCTGCAAAGCCTGCTGGCCCAAGGCCTGTGGGCGGCACCAATGCTGACCCTCACCACCCTGCGCCTTGAGGCTGAAGACGCGAACTTGCAGGGCCAGCTTGCCTATGACAGCAGCAGCCACGCCAGCCGCGGGCAACTCAGCCTGAAGCTGCCAGGGCTGACCGGCACGCTGGACGGCCACCTGGCCAGCGCAGACGGTCAGGGCCAACTGGCGCTGGAGTTGCAAGACCTGGCACAGACCAGCCGCTGGCTGGCACGCTGGCCGCAAATTGCCGGTCTGTTCAAAGGCTACCAACTGCAGGGCAATGCCAGACTCTCGGCCCGGTGGCAGGGTGGCTGGCAAAACGATGCGCAGGCCTTGCAGATCGAGGCCAGACTGCGCGCACCACAGCTCGACTGGACTGGTAGCGCCAGCGCGCCGGGTGAAGCTGCCAGCGCCGCGCGCGCCCGCAACCTGCAGCTTGACATCACCGGCACACCGGGCAGCTTCAGCCTGAGCAGCCTGGGTTTGCTGCAAGCCAGCGAGCAGCAGATCGACTGGCAAGCACAGGTGCAAGGCGGCCGCGTCAAGAGCGGCGCCTGGCAGGCCAGCCTCAAGCAACTGCAGTTGTCATTGCGCCAGGGCGCAGCCAGCGTGCCTTGGCGGTTGCAACTTGACCAGGCATCTGGCAGCCAGCCGGTCACACTGAACTGGCAAGCCACCGAGCTGGCTAACACGCTGACGGTCTCTGGCGGCGCGGCACGTCTGCAGGGTCCGGCTGCGGGCAGCGCCAGCTTGAACTGGCAGCCCTTGCGCTGGACGCAAACCAGCGGCGCGGGGCCATCGGCGCTGCAGCCAAAGCCCGCGCAGTGGCAAAGCCAGGGCCGCATCGACGGCGTGCCGCTGGCCTGGCTGGATGCGATCAGCCACAAAACGCTGGCCGATCTGGGCATCAGCGGCGACCTGCTGCTGTCGGGCCGTTGGGAAGCCGGCCAAACCGACCGCCTGCATCTGTCGGTGCTGCTGGAGCGCAGTCAGGGTGACCTGAACATCCAGGCCGATGCCAGCCGCCCGCAGGTGCTGCCCGCCGGTATCACGGAGGCGCGCCTGCAACTGAACCTGGATGACAAAAAAGTGTCAGGCAACCTGCGCTGGGACAGCGAGCGGTTTGGCCGCGCGCTGCTGGCCTTCAGCACCGAATTGCAGCAGCAGGGCTGGGCGCTGGCCCCCAACGCAGCGCTGGGCGGCAGCCTGCAGATGCGCTTGCCGCCAGTCGATGCCTGGTCGGCGCTGGCACCACCTGGCTGGCGACTGCGCGGCACCATGGATGCCAACGTGAGCCTGTCGGGCACGCTGGACGCGCCACACTGGGCTGGCAGTTTGCAGGCCCGGGATCTGGCATTGCGCTCAGTCGTCGATGGCATTGATTTCAGCAAGGGGACGCTGCTGGCCAAACTCAACGGGCAGCAGCTTGACATCGAAACCTTCACCCTGCAGGGCGCGGGCGGTGCCGCCGGTGGCCAGATTGACATCACTGGCGCAGTGTTCTGGCGCACTGGCGACATCGGCGCGGCGGCCAAGCGACTGGGCCTGAAGCTCGAAGCCCGGGCCAAGGAACTGCGCCTGAGTTCCCGGCCCGACCGCCGCATCACCGTATCTGGCCGCCTGACTGCCGAACTCAAGGACACGCACTTGAGCCTGCGCGGTGCGCTGAAGGCAGATCAGGCACTGCTGACGCTGCCCGACGATGACACACCGCAGCTTGGCAGCGACGTGGTGGTGCGCGGCGCAGCGGCCAGCGCCAAAAAGCCGGGCGCCCTTGCATCCTCACCGGTGACAGGCGGCACCGGTACGCGCCCGGCAGACAGCAACCGGATCAGCCCGGACCTGCTGGTTGAACTGGACCTGGGGCCAGACTTTCAGGTGCGCGGGCGGGGCGTGGTGACCCGGCTGGCCGGCAAGTTGTCGCTGGCGGCCAAAGACGTTTCTGCGCCTAGCCTGACCGGTACCGTGCGCACGGTTGATGGCAGCTATCGTGCCTATGGGCAGACGCTGGAAATCGAGCGCGGCCTGCTGCGCTTTACCGGAGCGCTGGACAACCCGTCGCTTGCCGTGCTGGCGATTCGCCCGAAACTCAGCCAGCGCGTTGGTGTGCAAATCAGTGGCACCGCACTGTCGCCAATCGTGCAGTTGTATGCCGACCCGGATATGCCCGAAGCCGACAAACTGGGATGGCTGGTGCTGGGCCGCGCACCCAGTGGCGACGGTGCCCAGGCGGCCCTGCTGCAGCAGGCCGCGCTGGCCTTGCTGGGCCGCAATGCCGCCGGGCTGACCGACGGACTGACGCGAGCTTTAGGGCTTGACGAAATGAGTTTCAGCGGCAGCAGCAGCATTGACAACGCAGACGGCAGCACCAGCACAGCGTCGGTCACCCTGGGCAAGCGCTTGTCAAAAGACTTTTATGTCGCGTATGAAAGCAGCCTCAACGGTGCCATGGGTGTGATCCACATTTTTTATGACCTGACCAAACACCTGACCTTGCGCGCCGAAACCGGCCAGCAAAGTGCCATCGACCTGATTTACACGCTGAGCTACGACTGATGCTGCCCTGACCGGGGCCGCATTTACAATGCGCCCAGCTTCTCGCTGTAGTTCAATGGATAGAACGAGTGCCTCCTAAGTGCTAGATACAGGTTCGATTCCTGTCAGCGGGACCAAATCAAAGACCGGACATGTATTTTGCAGTCCGGTTTTTTTTCGTTTCCCCTATGAAAACCGTCTTTTGTTGCTTGCTAGCGTTGGCCCAAATGTGCCCCATTTCAGCATCAACAGGGAGCCCATTTTTGGGCAAATGTTTTGAAATCAGGGGCATGAATCGCCCGTGTGAAGGCGCTCAATCACCCAAAAAAAGCAATGTCTGGCACTCAGGCGGCTTTCTTTCGAGGTTTCGCACCTGGTGCAGGCTGCCACCAGCTCATGGCCGGTCGGTCGAGGTGCTGACGTTGGCCGCAGCACGCCAGGGCACCGGCGCACCGGCAATGGGTGTCTGGCGCCTTGAATAGTGACAACGCTCGCGTTGTTACCTGCGCACGATTCACGGTTTCCATTGCAGCGATACACAAGCCTTGCTTGCTGGCAAACGGGGGCTGGCAAAACCGTACGTTCGGGAATCAGGCATCTGAACGAAACGGATCCCGCACCGGACTTCGACGTGGACCGGTGTCTCAACAGGTGAAGCAGGAATCGGCGATGCACATGCACCGTGGGGCAGGGTTGCGTGCGTGGTGGGCCTGCGCCCAAGCTGAAGTCCGCCTTTCGCCCGGGGCTCATGCCATGGGGCTGCAGTGCTTGCGCCGTCTGCACTGGTCAAAGGCACTTTGTGGCCGAAAGCCTGTAACATGTTTGCCTACTCGCGGTTGAATTTCCCATTCAGACTCACCTTTGGAAATCTTATGTCTCATCACATTGCGGGGTTCGCCCCTCATGCGTTCAATACCCTCGTGGGCGCTGGCCTGTTGTCTGTGGGGATGGTCTGCGTTGTGGGCATGACCCCGCAGCCCGCGCAAGCGCAAGCGCAGATCGCCACCATAACGGCGGTGGAGTATTGCAAGGCGACCGGCGGCAAGGTGGAAACCTATCGCTTCTACGATGGGGGTGGCCAGGAGTTTGCCAAGCCCGCCTATGTCTGCAATTACCCCGACCCCACCGGTGTCGACCCCAGCGGCCACGCCCTGGTTGATCTCGCCACGCTGTTTGCGGCCGAGCCCACGCTGGCTGCCCTGGCCTACCATGCCAAGTCGGTTTGGGACGGCAGATTCAACGTTACGCCGGCCAAGGACTATTGCCTGCAGCTTGGTGCGTCCCCCACGTTCCATGGCAGTTGGAGCCTGAAGCCTGGCGGCGACCAGTCGGGTATGTGCATGTTTGAAGATGGCTCGTTCATGGAAGAGTGGACGTTGTTCTACAACCAGGCGGGCACACCGCGTGGTGTGGATCTGGGCACGGTGTTGAGATACCCCAGCCCCTATATTCGCTGATCTGCGCGGCGGGTGGAACTCAATGAGTTGCCACTTGCGCAAGAGTCCTGGGCGATTCAGTGAAGGGCTTGACTGGCCAGATAGCAAGAGCATCTGCGGGCAGCAAAACAGCCATCTTGTCAACCTGATACTCCAAAATTGAAACATCCACCGGTGCGACCGAAAGTGTCGATGGTTCAGGTCAATGGTTCAGTCGTCGATGTCAGGTCAGCGCAGCAGAGATGCTGCAAGCTTCTACCCCGTTGACAGCATTTGGCGAAGTGTGTCAAAGGCTCAGCATGATTTGGCGTTTGTTGCAGCTTTCCAGCCGCATAAAGTCTGTACTGAAGGCCTTTGCGTAGAATGGGAATTTGACCTAAACCCGATAGCAGGAGTCCCAGAAGCATGTCCGTCCAGTCAGCATCGAGAGCCTATAGCGTGGAGGATTACCTGGAATGGGATGGCAATTGGGAGCTGATTGGCGGGCAGCCAGTCGCCATGGCACCATCGCCAGCGCTTGGGCATCAGCAGGCCATTGGAGGCATATTCAGACAGCTCGACGAGTTGCTCGACGACTGCCCGCACTGCCAGGCGCTGTTCGAGATTGATGTTGAATTTGCCGATGACAGCGTGGTGCGGCCCGATCTGCTGGTGCTTTGTTACACGCCCGAAGGCGACCGGTTGACCCGTGCACCCGAGCTGGTTTTTGAAGTGGTTTCGCCCAAAACCGCCAGCCATGACGAAGTCACCAAGTTTGATCTTTACCGCACCGAGGGTGTGGCCCACTATGTGCTGGTCTATCCGGATGAAGAAATGGCCAAGGTCTGGCGGCTGTCTGAGGGTGACTACTGCAAGGTGGGAGATTTCCATGACGAGACGCACTGTTTTGACTTGAGCAAGTGCAGCCTCGACTTTGACTTCCGCCGCCTATGGAGGCGCAAGGGATCTTGAGTGGCGTGACGGCCAAGGTCACCGCCACCGCCATGGTCATCAAACCCTCGACTTGCGCGCAGGCCATCAATGTGCGGTTTGCCCAGATCGCCATGGACAACGACGCGCGCTGCGCCCCGCCATTTGTCACCTGTGCCGCAATGCGCGTGGCAACTGCGGCCAAAGTCGGCTTTGGCCGCTTGTGATCGCGTCAACCATGGCATTTTTACGGCCGGATCCACCATCGCCGGTCAATGTGAAAACCATTGAATCGGCGGGCGGTGGCAGGGGCGGCGGTTGCCATTGTTGCAGGTTGCTGTGTTGACGACGGTAGCGCCGGAGCTTTCGGAAAATTTATGAAAAATATGCCTCTAGCCCATATGGTGCATGCGCCAGCAGCTATTGTTATAGTAGCAATTGATGACTGCGCCAGACCCCTGCGTGACCTATCTGCGCGGCTGGTCACGGGCTGGCTTTGGCATTCGGCCAGGTGCTGGGTGGCGCTGACGCTAGCGGCTCTCTTCAGCGGCTTGGCGGCAGCGGCCACCTACACGCTGCCGGGTGCTTTGCCTGCGGGTTGCAGTTCAGCATCTGGCACCAGTGTCACCTGCCCGAGCCTGAGCCTGAACTGGGGCGACAACATCGTGGTGAGCAATGCCAACCTGACGCTGACGGTGACCAATGTGCTCAGCCTGGGCGGCAACAACAGCATCAACAGCGGCAGTGTCAGCGGCTTTGCCATTCAGGCCAATAGCGTCAGCGCCAGCAATGCCATCATGCTCAATGGCAATCTCAACGCGACCGGCACCCTGACGCTGAGCAGCAACGGCAACAACATCACCGGCAATGTGAGTGCCAGCGGCAATGTCACTATCGGAGGCACGGTTACCGGCAAGGTCACCTGCAGCGGCGCGTTGTCCACCCAATGGGCCAGCAGCATCACCGGGGACATCAGTGCCGGCAGCATTGCCAGTGGCGGTGGCAGCACCTATGGCGGCAATTTGACTGCCACCAGTGGCGATATCACCAGTGGCTCGGGCGACCGGATCTCCGGCAGTGCAAGCGCCACCAGCGGCGGCGTGACGCTCAGTAGCTCTGGCACCAGCGTTGGCGGCAGCGTTGTCGCCAAAAACGCAGTTGTCCTCCAAAGCGGTGTGTCGGTGGCTGGCAGCGTGACCAGCACCAATGATGCCGTCACGCTGCAAAGCTCGGGCAGCAGTGTGGGTGCCGGTGTCAACGCCAAAAAAGCCGTCGTCCTCGGCAGCGGCAGCACGGTCACCGGTGATGTGATCACCGACGATACGGTGACCTTGCAAAGTTCGGGCAGCAAGGTGGTTGGCAATATTGTGGCCAAGAAGAACGTCACGCTGGCGAATGGAACCTCGGTGACTGGCAACGTCACCAGCACGATTGGTGATGTCGAGTTGCAATCCTCATCCGCGTCCATCGGCAGTTGTGTGACGGTCAGCAGCGACCAAGCCATCATTTTGGGCTGGAACGCCACCGTTGGCGGTGTCTGCTGCCTGTCCGGCAGCACCTGTGGCAGCGCTTGCGTCAGCAACAACAGCGGCAAGGCGGCACCGGCCTTGTGTGCAGCGGCCTCGGCAATGCTGGTGGCGCATTGGCGCTTTGACGAGACCGTGTCGTACAGCGGGGCGGCTGGTGAACTCAAGGACAGTGCGGGCTACACCGGTGGACCGTTTCACGGGGCGGCAATTGGCAACCCCTTGCCTGCGTGGTCCGCGGTCAGCCCCGCTCGGCCCGGAACGACAGGCACCTGTGGCTATGGCGCTCCGGGCGGTGCCTGGTCCAATGGCGGTGCGTTTTCGGTATCGGGTTTGCCGGTGTCAGGTGCGGCTGGTAGCCAGACATCGGTGGCGTTCTGGATGTATTGGGATGGTACCGACAGTGTCATGCCAATTGGCTGGAACGTGCATGACTTGTGGTTGACCGGTGGCAGTTTCGGTTTCAACACCGGCAATAGCGACGTGTTTGGCATCGCATCCAGCGGGTTGGCCAACGGCTGGCACCATGTGGTGGCGGTGTTCACCAATGGCAGCGTCAGCAGCAACCAGTTGTACATCGATGGTGTCAGCCAGACCTTGACGCAGCGCCAGGGCACGCCCAGTCTCGCCAGCGCAGTGGTTTCAAGCACCTTGCGCATCGGAGGCTGGCAGGCCAACAACGACTACCGCTTTTTTGGCCGTATTGACGAAGTCAAGCTTTTTAACGGCGGCATCAGCCCGGCGCAGGTGTTGGCTGCCTATGCCGAAACCCGCACCTGCCCGATTCGCCCGGTAGGTGACTGGCATCTGGACGATTTGCTGTGGAATGGCACCACCGGCGAGGCTCTTGACGACAGCGGCTCTGGCCTGAACGGCGTGGCGCGCAGTGGTGCGGTGACGGCTGCTGCGGGCAAGATTTGTCGCACCGGCGCCTTCAGTTCAGCCACAGACTACGTCGAGGTACCCGATGCTGGCGGGCAACTCAACATTCAGGCGGGGCAGATCAGCGTCATGGCCTGGATCAAGACGGCGCGTGGCCTGGGTACCATCGTCTCGAAAACCGACCCCGGTTCGCCCTGGCCGGGCTATGTGTTTGCCGTGGGGGCCGACGGTGGCGGCAAGCTGGCCTTCTGGTCCAAGGAAAATTCCTGGAAAACCGGCAGCACCAGCGTTGGCAATGGCAATTGGCACCATGTTGCGGCAGTGATTGCGGGTACTTCGCTGAAGTTTTATGTCGATGGTGTGCTTGACCAGACCCACGCCATCACGGCCATCACCGGCACCTCGGCACAAAATCTGCGCATCGGCAATGAGCAAAACCCATCGGCACCGGCCACCCGGCAGTTCGAAGGCAGCATTGACGAGGTGCTGGTCTTTGGTGCCGCACTGAGCGCCAGCGAGGTCGCCAGCATCGTGTCTTTTCAGAGTGCTGGCAAGAATTGGGACGGCTCACCCCGTGTTTGCCCGGCACCAGCCGCGCTGATTGGCCAGTATCGGCTTGACGAGAGTGGCTGGAACGGTGTGCCCGGTGAAGTCAAGGACAGCAGCGGGGCAAATCGGCATGGCACGGCAGCGGGTTTGCCCTTGCCGACACCGTCGTCTGCGGCACCGGCCCGGGCCGGCAACCCTGGCACCTGTGGTTACGCCATTTTGGCCGGCGGCAGTGGGGCCATTCCAATTGCGTCGCTGCCGGTCAGCACCACGCCAGGGGCAAAGACCAGCGTCGGTTTCTGGATGTATTGGGATGGCACCGACGGGGTCATGCCGATCGGCTGGAACTTGCATGATTTGTATTTTGCCGGTGGCCATTTTGGCTTCAACACCGCGAATGGCGACATCTATGGCATCAGCGCATCGGGTCTGGCCAACGGCTGGCACCATGTGGTGGCGGTTTTTGTCAACAACAGCGTGGGTGCGGCCAACAAGCTCTACATCGATGGCAACGCGCGCCTGCTGACGCAGCGTTTGGGCGCACCCCACAATGCTGCCGCGGTGGTCGGATCGACCTTGAAGATCAGTGGCTGGGGTGCCAATTCGAGCTACCGTTTTGGCGGCAGGATCGATGAAGTGCATGTGTACGACGGCGAGTTGACCGTCGCGGAAGTGCAGAGCCTGTACAGCGCGACCCACGCTTGCCTGAGTGGCACCACGCCGCCAGCCAATTTCAACTGTGTCGAAGCCGGGGCTGATGCAGCGAGCGGGCGCCTTTTCACCAAGCTTGCCGGTGCTGGCTTTGCCATCGACGCAGTGGCGTTGAAGGCCGACCTGACGGTCCAGGCTGACTACGCTGCCAGTGTCAAGGTCGAACTGGTCGATGGCGCTGGCAGCACCGCCTGCGCCAGTCGCGCCGCACTCAGCCCTGGCGTGTCGCAGAACCTGACGTTTGCCGCTGCCGGTCGCAAAAGTGTCAGTCTGACCGTCAACAAGGCTTACCCGGATCTGCGCTGCCGTGTGACCGATAGCAACCAGAGCCCTAGCGTGGTGGGCTGCTCCAGCGACAATTTTGCGGTACGTCCAGGTGCCGTGCAGCTTGCCACAACCACGGCAATGGCCACGCCACCCGCAGCGGCCAGCGCCGGAACGATCAAAACCGGTGCCAGCTTTACGCTGCGCGCCAGCACCACCACGGCGGCCAGCGACGGCTATGGCGGGGTTCTGGCGCTTGACACTTCTGCCCTGACGGCCCAAACCACGGCGCAGGATGCCACGGTTCAGGCCGGTGGGCTGGTTGGCATCTTCAGCCCCGCTGTCTTGACGGCCAATGGCACACCCAGCAACAACGCCAATTACGACGAGGTGGGATATTTGTATCTGGCCGCCGGGGCGTACCGCGACAGCGGCTTCACAGCAGTTGACCAGGGCGCTGGTGACTGTGTCGTCGGCAGTACCAGCGTTGTCCCCGATGCTGGAAAAAAATACGGTTGTGTGATTGGCACCACGACAGGCTCGGCGCTTGGCCGCTTCATTCCCGATCATTTCGATGTGACGCTTGCCAGCAACGGTGCCTTAGCCGCAGCTTGCGCGGCAGGTGGCTTCACCTACACCGGTCAGGCGATGGGTTACGCGGCTGCATCCCGGCCCGCGTTGACCATCACCCCCAGGAGCGCTGCCTCGGGTGGCCATGTCACCCAGAACTATCAGGGCGTGTTTCAGAAACTCGCTGCCGCTCATGTGAAGCTGACAGCGCCTGTCACCGATGCGGCAGCATACGGCAAAGATGGCACCACCAAGACCAGCCTGGCATCCACCATCAACGCGGGCACGTTGAGCAATAGCGCTGGCATCCTGT
>DAOSLL010000042.1:0-13554 GCA_035368905.1 Rhodoferax sp. | reverse complement strand
ATCATGCTTGAGTTTTTAAGACTTTTTTGGGCTTCAACTGAGGAAAATAGGTTCAACCAACTGAGCCTGGTTTTCCTGGCCACCACTTGCCTGTCTTTCAGTCCGGTGCAAGCGGCTGATAAAACCGGTCAGGCTGTGGTTCAGGAGGTTTGCGCCAATTGCCACGTCAGTGGCAAGGACGGCGTGCCCATCATTGGCGATGTAGCGGCCTGGACAAAACATTCCAAAAACGGCCTGGTCAAGCTTACTGAAAACGCCATTTCAGGCATCGGAAAAATGCCGGCCCACGGTGGTCAACCCAATTTGACCGATCTGGAAATGAGTCGGGCGGTCGCCTACATGGTGAGCGCAGGCAAGGCCGCTGACCCGAAAAAGCCCTACGCATCGCCCTCTTCAATTACCGGCGAGCAACTGGTCAACGAACGTTGTGTGGTCTGTCACGACAGTGGCAAAGACGGTGCTCCCCGAATTGATGATTTTGCTGCCTGGAAACCGCGTCTGCAAAAAGGCGTTGAAGGACTGGTCCATTCGGCTATCAACGGCCACAACTCGATGCCGTCGCGTGCTGGCATGGCCAACCTGAGCGACACCGACATGCGTAATGCAGTGATCTACCTGGTGGTTCAAAGCGCCACTTACAAATCCAAAAAGTAAGCCCATTTGACCTTTCGTGTTGTCGCCTGATTGCTATACTAAATGAAGCTATCAGCGCTTATGCATCAAGGGCTAGAGCACTATTTGGTATAAATGATCTGGCTTGGTGCCGGATGCCAGCGCTTGAGCAGCAAAGCGTTGCTCATCACACTCACCGAACTCAGGGCCATGGCCGCGCCGGCCAGCACCGGGTTCAGGTAACCCAGCGCCGCCAGCGCAATGCCAGCCACGTTATAGACAAACGCCCAAAACAGGTTTTGCCTGATTTTCGCCACGGTGCGGTCTGAAATGTCCAGTGCTGCAGCCACCAGCGACAAGTCGCCGCGCATCAGCGTGATGCCAGCCGCGTGCATTGCGACATCGGTACCGCCTTCGACATTTGCCATGGCCATGCCGACATCGGCTGCTGCCAGCGCAGGCGCATCGTTGACACCATCACCAACCATCACCACGGTTTGACCATCTTGTTTCAAGGCCATGACGTGCGCCGCCTTGTCGGCTGGCAGCACGTCACTGATCACCTCGCCAAGCTCGGGCCGCAGACCGACCCGAAGCGCCATGGCCTGTGCCGCCGCCTGGTGGTCACCAGAGAGCATCAAGACCTTGATACCCCTGGCGCGCAGCGCGCTGATGGCGGCGCTGGCACCGGGTTTGGGCTGATCGGCAAAGGTCAGCAAGGCCAGCACCTGCAAGCCGTCAATGCCTAGATGTGCCATGGCTGCCAGGCTGGCACCCTGATCCTGAAAGCGCTGCAACGCGTCCTGAAAGGCGGCAAAATCGCCGCCTTGGTCCCGGATCCAGCCAATGCTGCCGATCAGGTAATCATTTTCCTCGCTCCGACCTGAGAGTCCCTTGCCGGGAACCGTCTGAATGTTCTCAACTGCAGGTAGCCGAAGTTTGCCCGCAGTCGCGGCCTGCACCACGGCGCGGGCGAGCGGGTGGCTGCTGCCACTTTGAAGCCCCGCCGCCAGGCTCAAAAGCTGGTTTTTGTCCGCGTCTGGCAACACCACAAAGTCTGTCAGTTGTGCCTTGCCAACCGTCAATGTGCCGGTTTTGTCAAACACCAGCACCCGGGCCTTGTGGGCCAGTTCAAGCGCCTGCGCATCCTTGACCAAAATGCCATGTTGCGCGGCAACCCCGGTGCCGGCCATGATGGCAGCGGGTGTCGCCAGCCCCAGCGCGCAGGGGCAGGCAATGACCAGCACCGATACCGCCTGAATGACCGACAGCTCGAAGGAATGGCCGCCAAGCCACCAGCCCAGCAGCGTGAGCAGGGCCAGCAGCAGCACCACCGGCACAAAGACGGCACTCACCTGATCGACCAGCCGCTGGATCGGTGCCTTGCCCGCCTGTGCATCTTCGACCAGGCGGATGATGCCAGCCAGTACCGTATCAACCCCGATTGCCTTGACCCGGATGATGACGCGGCCATCGCCATTGAGAGTGCCACCTGTGACCCGGTCGCCGATTGTCTTGGCCACCGGCAGTGGCTCGCCGGTCAGCATCGACTCATCCACCTGGGTCTGCCCTTCCAGCACCTCGGCATCCACCGCAAATCGCTCGCCTGGGCGGACCACCAGCTCATCGTCGACAAAAACCTCATCGAGTGGCACATCAGTTTCTCCATCGGGGCCGAGCAGATGCGCCAGCTCGGGGCGCAGGCCGTGCAGCGCGCGAATCGCCGAGGTGGTTTGCTGCTTGGCCCGGGCTTCAAGCCACTTGCCCAGAATCACCAGCGTGATGACAACGGCAGAGGCTTCGAAATACAGGTGAACCGTTGCCGACGCCGGCGCAGTCAGCCACAGCCAGACCGACAAGGCCCAGGCAGCGCTGGTGCCAATCGACACCAGCAAGTCCATGTTGCCGCTCAGGGACAACATGGCATGCCAACCGGCCTTGTAAAAGCGCGCACCGAGTACAAATTGCACCGGAGTGGCCAGCGCAAATTGCAGCCAGGCTGGCAACATCCAGTGCCCGCCCACCAGTTCGCCCAGCATCGGCAACATCAAGGGCAATGACAAGGCCAGGCCGAGCGCGACCGGGCCAAAGCCAGCCCAGCCCGAGCCTGGCCGGGCATCAATGGCGGCGTTGGCGGCGACCGGCAGGTAGCCGGCATCGCGCACCGCGCGCTTGAGCCGCGCTTCAACCTGCTCTGTGGGTGTCACCATGATGCGGGCCGATTCGGTGGCCAGGTTGACGACTGCGTCCTGCACCCCGGGCACCTTTTTCAGCGCCCGCTCGGCCCGTCCGACACATGAGGCACAGGTCATGCCGTGGATGCCCAGGTCAATGCGAATGGCGGGTGTTGAGGTATTGAGATTTGTCATGGATGTTGGTGTGCCAAAAGCTGGCGAAGGTTCACAATACGCGTCTGGCCATTGACAGATTGGCCGAGTTACAAAGGATTTTCATGAAGCACATTTTCAATGTCCAGGGAATGACCTGCGAACACTGCGAAAAAGCGGTGTCGCGCGCCATCAGACAACTAGACCGCGCCGCCGTCGTCGAAATTGACCGCGCCAGCAACAGGGTAGCAGTCGATTCAAACCAGTCGCCTGAAGCTTTGAAACAGGCGATTGTTGAAGAAGGTTATAGCGTAGCTACCTGAAAGCCATGGTGACTGTCCCGTTATTGCCCCTTGACCAGATCATTGACCTGTACCCGGCATTGAGCCAGGTCCAGCCGACGCTGGCCGAGATTGGTGCCGCACTGCAGCCTTATCAAGTGCCAACTGACACCGTGTTGTTCGCCGAGAACACCGCCTGCCAGGGTTTTCCACTGGTGATTGAAGGTGAAATCAAGGTCTCGCGCAACTCGGGCGACGGGCGTTCGCTGGAGTTGTACCGGGTGGTGCCAGGTGAGCTGTGTTTGACGTCGAGTGCAGCGCTGTTTCGCGACCAGGTGATGTCGGCTTGTGGCGTTACCACCAAGCCCAGCCATTTTTTGTTGATCAAGCCGGATTTGTTCAATCGCTGGATTGACACACCGGCATTTCGCAATGCCGTGCTGGGCCTTTTTGCCGAACGTATGGCTGATTTGACCGGCTTGATCGACGCGGTGGCGTTTCACAAACTTGATCGCCGATTGGCCGCCGCCTTGCTCGGGCGTGGTCAGCAACTCAATCTCACGCATCAGACACTGGCCGACGAACTTGGCACGGTGCGCGAAATCGTCACCCGTCTGCTGCGCCGCTTTGAGCGCGAAGGCTGGGTGGTGCTGGGGCGTGAGCAAATCCAGATCGTCAACAGTGTCGCGCTGCGTGCGCTGGTCAGCGGCAGTTCGATCTGACCGGTCGTAGTGGCCGGTTGGACCGGCTGATGTCCACGGTCGGCTGCCTGACGACCACAGTGCCGGAGTGTGACAGTGTCACGAATCATCACCCAAGGTCTGGTGTGAGCTGATTCAACCTGGATTTCTCAGTTGGACGCGCCCGAGTGGGCCACTGGCGGCGCGCCTGGGCAGGGCGAATGCCGTGGCTAACGCCCCCAGTCACGTTGCCAGCGGTTCAATCAGGTGTGGAGCGCTGACACCCAACCGGCGAACCCCATCGAAGCTGACAAGGAAAATGCTCATGAGGACTGACAGATGAATACAAGCGGTCAACTCAGGAATCCGGCTTTTGGCTGCGTGACTTGCGTCACAGACAGGATGTGCCCCAAGCGGGTGTAATTCGCCTGTCGTCCCTTTATCTTGGTTGTTTTACTTTTTTCTAGGAGTTTGCATGAAATCAAATGTTGGCGGCATTGACCGCATTGTGCGCATTGTTCTGGGCCTGGCACTGATTGGCCTGACGCTGACTGGCAGCATCGGTGTCTGGGGCTGGCTGGGTGTGGTGCCGCTGGTCACCGGTGCGATTGGGTGGTGCCCGCCCTACGCCATCTTTGGTTTCAGTACCTGTGCCATCAAGAATTAGCAAGGCCGGCTTCAAAATTGCCAAAGCGCCTGCCGGATGATTTCCGGCAGGCGCTTTTTTGTTACATAAATAATAGCTGGTTACGCAGATGAATAAAGGGCTTGAGCCCTATTTCTTATTCATTTCCTGAGGATTTGACAACCATCGCAGCCAACTGGTTCGCACGCACCCAGGCGTCTTCATGCTTTGCCAAAAAAGACCATGTGTCAGGCTCAGGCAACCGGCATTTCGCCGCCCAAAGCGGTCAGCAGGTCAGGCAGCAGTTTGCGCAACTCACCGGTGGAAATTGCCACGTCGGTGTCAAAGTTGTCGTCCTTGTTGCTGCTGCCAGCTTCAAAGACACCTTCAAGAAAAGCCAGCTTTTTCAATTGCAGGCCTTCGGTCAGCATGAAGGACACCCGCTCGCTCCAGGTCAGCGCCAGCCGGGTTGGCATTTCGCCTTCGGCTATGTGTTGCCTGACTTCTTCCATGTCCAGCCGATGCCGGGCATAACGGACCACCGCTTTTGATTCGTCGACGGCTTTGAGTTCACATTCGCGGTCCACGGTGAAGCCCGCTGGTGCCTCCTGGCTGACCAGCCACTCGGCCATGGCCGCTGCCGGTGACTGCTTGGTATTGACCAGGCTCAAAGCCAGGCCGGGCAGGGTTTGCACCAGCAGGGTCACCACTTCATCGGCGCGGGACTGGCTGGCTGCGTCAATCACCAGCAACCGGGCCTCACGGTCAAACCAGACCAGCACACTGGACTGCTTGGTGAATGCCATTGGCAGCAGTTCCAGCCGAATATCGTCTTTCAGGTCGCGGGTTTCCTTTTTGCCGGGTTTGCGCCCACTGCTGGCTTCAATCTGGGCAACGCGTTCCTGTGTCTTGCGGTTCACCACCGACGCTGGCAGCGCCCGGGTTTCCACCATCAGCTTCAAAATCCACTGATTGGCGACCGACTCAAGCAGCAGCCCGTTGGCCTGCCCGCGTGGCTCGGTCCAGCCAATCGATTTCTCCTGGCTGGCAGCACATTCTACAAAGCGACCGGCCTGTAGCTTGTCTTCCAGTTGCTCCGGGCTAACTTGCCAATCGGGGCCGATGCGATACATGATGATGTTCTTGAACACGTGACAATCTTTCTGCTTTGAGCTGGTTTTTGCAAGGCGCTGATCATCCCACCAAAAAGGGCCGGTAAAACCTTCGTCCAGCTTTACAAAGCTTTCTCTTGCCGTCATGGCCGCGATACACAGGCGCGCGATACTTCTTTTCACGCCGATGCCACTGTCTGGTCATCAGCTCCAACCGAAAGGAATTGTCATGAAATCAAGTCTCAAAGTCTCGCTGATCGCCAGCCTGCTGGCCGCTGCCGGTGTTGCCTATGCCATGGGGCCAATGGGCGGTCAATGTGACATGGGCGCTGGCATGCAGGGTCAGGGCGGCATGCACCACAGCCAGATGGACCCCGCCAAAATGCAGGCCAAGATGGACCAGCGCCATGCCGAGCTGAAAGCCCAGCTCAAGGTGACGGCGGCCCAGGAAGCTGCCTGGACCAGCTACACCACGGCCATGAAACCGCCGCCATCCATGATGGCCAAGCGCCCCGACCCTGCTGACATGGCCAAGCTGAGCACACCCGAGCGCATTGACAAAATGAAGACCCTGCGGGCGCAGCACATGAGTGACATGACTGCCGCCATGGACAAGCGAGGTGAGGCCACCAAAGTGTTTTACGCAGCGTTGACCCCGGAACAGCAAAAGGTGTTTGATGCTTCGGCAATGCAGGGACCGGGTGCTGGTCATGGTCGCCACCAGGGTCCGGGCGGCAATCAGGGGCCGATGCAGCCGAAGTCTTGAACCCGCTCAAGGCTGCTGACCAATCGGGCTGACAGGCGCACCTTGTGCCTGTCAGCCCGAAGCTTGTGGCAACATCGCATGCTATTGCTAGTTCACACATCTGCCACAACCATGTCAAATTCTCAACCACAAGGACAACAGCCGCTGCCTTCCAGCGTGCTGGCCAGGGTTCGCACCATTGACCTGGCCCAGCCGCTGCAGTGGCTGCGGCGGGCCTGGCATGATTTCACCCGATGCGCTGGCATCAGTGCGTTTCACGGGGTGGTGATGGCCTTGACTGGCGCGCTCATGCTGTTGCTCGCGCATGACCGCTTCTGGTTCATGGCAGGGGCTTTTTCGGGGTTTTTGCTGGTGGCACCGATTCTGGCCACCAGCCTGTACGCGCTGAGCCGGGCGCTGGAACGCGGTGAGCCCATTGGCATGGCGATTGTGCTGAAGACCTGGCTCAACTGGCAGGACGGGCAATTCAAATCCTGGGGCAACGGACACTGGCGCTTGCTGCAGTTCGGGGTCTTGCTGGCCGCAGCGGGTACTGCCTGGGTGCTGTTGTCGGCCGCTCTGATCACGGTTTTGGCACCCGTCACGATCACCTCGCCAAAAGACTTCATTGAGCATGTGGTGCTGGCCCGCCAGGGGTTTTTATTTGAGTTGTGGCTGGCTCTGGGCGGGGTGCTGGTGGCACCGATTTTTGCCTCTACCGTGATCACCATTCCGCTGCTGCTGGACCGTCAGGTGTCGATCCGGGTCGCGGTCGCCACCAGTTGGCAGGTGGTTCTGGTCAACCCGATCGCCATGGCGCTGTGGGGCGCTCTGATCATGTTGCTGACGCTGATGGGTTTCGCTACTGTGTTGCTTGGTCTGGTGCTGGTGGTGCCGCTGCTGGGCCACGCCAGTTGGCATGCCTACCGCGATCTGCTGGACGTGTCAGCTTTGCCAGGACGGGAGCAGCGCTGATGTTTGGTTTCAATGAAGAGCAGATCACCAACTTTGGCATGACTTTTGGCATTGGGGCAGGCATTCTTTACATGCTGTTCATCATTGGCCAACTGGCCTGGGAGTCAAAGGCCGGCAAATTCGGCACATTCGTGATGTTTTTGGGGCTGGCTTTTGGTTTTGTCGGTTTTGTCGCCAAATACCTGATTCAGTATTTCATGGGCATCAAATAGCCACTCGCTCGCTTCAACCTAGATTCAACAAAATGGTTACAAACTGAAATGGATGGATTTTCAGTCTGGCCAGGTGAGTGTGATCAAGCAAATTGAGGGCCTAATGATCACGTTTCGTGATGGACACAACGCCCCCCAACAGTTTCTTCGGACTGTGGCAAGGTCGCAACTTTTCCATCAGAAGCCTCTACCCGCTTTGGAGCGAATCCTGGACCTGCAATGCAGCGTAACCTGGCCGTCGCCAATGTCAGCTTGCGGAAAATTCAGCTTGGGTTGTGCTTGGTCGAGTTGCATACAACATGGTCTGCCAGGTGACTCCGGTTTCCACCAGCAGCAAGGTGAAGGTCAATATCGAGCGCTACCCGCTGAAGCAATTGCAACAGGCGCGCCGTGATCTGGATGCCCGCAAAGCCACGGGAGCACCATCCAGACCCTGTGAACGGGACGCTGCCGCGTCAACGTAGCAGCGTGAGCACCATGCGCGGTGTCTGATTGGCCTGGGCCACCATGGCGGTGCCGGCGTTCTGCAGGATCTGTGCGCGAGACAGGGCCGCGGTTTCAACCGCGAAGTCGGCATCCATCACGCGGGAGCGGCTGGCCGACATGTTTTCGCTGCTGACCTGCAGATTCTTCACGGTCGTTTCGAAGCGGGACATTTGTGCACCCAATTTGGCGCGCGTACCGTTGAGGTAGTCCAGCGCCTTGTCGATGCGTCGCATCGCCAGGTAGGAGCCATCCACGCTCGTGATGTCCACCGTGCTCAGGCCCAGCGAACCCAGATTCATGCCACCGATAGCCGTGTCGATGGTCTGGCCCGCGTTGGCGCCGACCTGGAAGGTTTTGTAATTGCCGGTCCCACCGGCCTTGCTCACCTCTTCCCAGGTCTCGGTGAAACCACTGAGAACATCCTGCCCACTCCGATTGCCGAAGTCCTCAACCACGCTGGTGGCGGTGAGCAGGGGGCCGTTGTCCACATCCAGGCCGCCGATGGCACCGGTGTCCGTGTTGCTGAAGTCGAAGGTGGCGACGAAGGCGGCCTTGTTGGCGTCAAAATCTGCCTTGAAGGCCGCATAGTCAGCGTATGCACCCTGGGTCGCGTTCGCAAACGCTGCGTCAAAGGTCACACCACTGTTGTTTTGCATGTATTGCAGCATGTCCTGCACACCCTTGCCGCCAGCAGCCCGGATTTTTTCATGCAAATAGCGCACGGCAACATAGCCCGACGAGTAGTCGACGCTGGCGCTGCCCCAGGTGGAGATGTTGTCTGCCAGCGTTGCGGCCACGGTGTCGGCTTGCACGCGTTCTTCTGCACCGTGGATAAATTCGGCAGCACCTTCGATAAACCACAAGGCACTCGCGTTATTTCTGATTTCGCCCCAACTGGCTGCAGTGGCCATGACTGCATGCACCATTTCGTGCGCGATGATGCGGTCGCTGTAGTAAGGTGAAGTGCCACCATTGGGGAGGTTGGGCGTTGCAAAGTCGGCCAGGTCGACCTGGAGCTTGATATTTGTGCCTGGACCGCTCGCTCCTACCGAGGAGACGACCTGTGCGGCCGTGTTACCTGCGCCATCCGTGAAGGTCGACAACTCGATACTGATGGCGTTGCCGCTGGCTGAGATGCCGTAAGACCTTCGGATCATCTCTTCGGAAATCTCCAGCCAGCCACCTTCCAGGCCCTCCAGCACGGCATCCTTGGTGACATCGGCATAACCGGTCTGCTTGTTGCGGACCTGGTCAAAGACCTTCTGGCCGTTGAATTCGGTGGCCCCGCTGATGCGGTCGATCTCCAAGGCCAACTGGTTCACTTCCTGCTGCAACGCCTGCCTGTCCGATGCCGAATAGGTAGCATTGGCCGATTGCACGGCCAGTTCACGGATGCGCTGGAGACTCCCGGCGATGGATGAGGTGGCACCTTCCGCGGTCTGCAGCATGGAGATGCCGTCGTTGGCGTTGCGGATGGCCTGGTTCTGGCCGCGTATCTGACTGGTGAAGCGTTCCGAAATGGCCAGACCCGCTGCGTCGTCGCGGGCGCTGTTGATGCGCAGTCCGCTGGACAGGCGCTGGATGGACGCGGCGTAAACCGACTGATTGGTCGACAGATTTCTCTGCGCCATCAGCGACAAGATGCCGGTGTTGATCCCCATTCCCATGACAGATACCGTATTTCCTTGACGTTTCCAGGCAAGCGGGCATAGCCCTAACACGATCCACCCAAAGGTTGAACCGCTTCTGCATTGTTTTCGGCAACCGGCTCGGAAACTGGGATTTTATTTTTTGATGCGGGGAAACGCTCATACGAAAGGCCTAAAGATCATCGTCCTTGTGCCGACGCCCGGCTTAGAGGAGCCAGTTCAGAGAGTCGACTGTTGGCTGAGGACAGTTATGCACATCTCTGCATAACGACCCAAACCGGATATTCCCAATTTTGATTCGACTGACCGCAACCGGTGCATAACTGTCAGTGAAATCAATTGAATACGTTCGAGCGGTTGTTGCCCGATATGAAGCTAGCTCTTCCAATAGCGCCCCTGCCACCCGGTGTGAAGCAACTCGCGCCGCGTGATGCCGAAGTGATGGACGAGCTGTCTGCCAGCTTTGGCCCGGCCATGTTGACCGGCATTTGGTGCATCAACATTGTGCTGCTGCTGTTCAAGGACTTTTTGCACCCCTTCGCCATGCTTGCCGCGCTGCTGCGGTCATCTGGTGGCGCATTTGTGGCGCATTTGTGGCGCGCGGCGGGGTGCCGCAGCTTTGGCATCAAATTGGCTGCTAGCGCATACAGGATAAGCACAAGCAGCTATTGTTTTTGATTTTTCTGCGATGGTGTGACATTTTTTGCCTGGGTGGAAGTCAGCCCAAGCGGCCATCGGGCGAATCAAGTTCTCAATATCGGTCTTTCGGCTTCAAGGGTGTGCGCTGGCATATTCTTGTGCCGTGGGGAGCCCGCGGGGAAGGGACTGCGCCAAAGGCAAGTCCGCGCCCCTCAGGCAGCCTGCAAGCTCAATTCGGCTAGGCCAGCAAGGCCAACCGGGCTGCCTTGCCTTTGCCGGTCAGCCGCATCGCGGTCAACACCTGGCGGGTGTCGGGTGGCAAGGCCAGGCCTTGTGCCAGTTGCAGCTCCAGCATCAGCTCCAGCAGTGGCGCACCATCTTTGCGGGGCGCCTCGGGGCTCGCCGCCACCATGGCACACAGCATCTGGTACACCGCGCCTGGCATGGCCGCATGGGCTTGGGCCGCTGCGGTCAAACTTTTGGCCAGGCGCGCGCCTTTTACCAGCGGTGTGGCCCAGACCGCTGCCAGGGTGTCGCCCATTGTGTGCGCCAGCAGGCGGCCGTCCTGCAGGCAGTTTGCCAATGCATCGATGGCCAGCGCGGTCTGGCCGGGCTCCTTGCCCGCCAGTGCCACGGCCAGCATCAGGCGGGCCATGGGTGTCATGGGTGTGGTTGGTGCCAGCAGCACATCCAGGTACGCGCGGTTTTGCCAGGTGGCCTCCCACCAGTCGAGGTTGTTGCCCAGCGCATGGGCACCTTCTGCAAAAAATGGCTCCAGGTCGTTTGGCATCAAGCTCGCCGCAAACCGGATGCAGGCACCGTCGCCCTCGGTCTGCCACCGACCAAAAGTCAAATGCTTGGCTGTCAACATGGCCTTGAGCCCGGCGTGCATCTCCGGCCTGATTGGTGGTTCGACACCAATGTGCAGGCTGTGAAACACATATTCGCCCTCGCTGCTGCTGACTGACCAGGTTAGCTTGCGGTCAAACACATCTGCCTTACCAATGGCAGGCACTACCCGCATCAGCGCAAGCTCCTGCTCATTTGCCGGGGGCTCAACCCCGGCGCGCTGGAAGGCTGCCTGGCGCGCCCGCAGTTGCTGCGGGTCGATAAAGCCGCCCTGGTTCGTGGGTGAGGACAAGGGCGACAAACCCAGCCCCTGGCGGGCAAGTTGCACGAGGCTGCTGGCACGCCATGCAATGAAGTCTGCCGCGCATGACAGCGCAACAGTTTTGGGTGCCAGCGCCGCCAGGTCAGGGTTTTCACCCAAGGCAATGGCCATGAGCTGCGCCATGGCAAAACCCAAGGGTTTTTCATCCCACTTCAAGCGTTTGGCACGTTTTGTCAGCGCGGCAAAACCAGCCTGTGCGGCTGGTGGCAAGGGAGCCAGACGCACCAGGGCTTCGGCCCCGCGTTCCCAGGCATCCACGTCGGCGGGGTTCTCAAAAACGTAAGCCAGGTGCTCGATCAGGTCGGGCAGTTGCCTCAGCGGGGCCAGGGCGCGGGCGGGGTCCAGGGGGGATGCCGGGGCCAGGGCCACAGCCCCGGATGAATCGGCGGCGCTGGACGGCAACCGGGTATCGCGGGGCGCTGCCGTTGCGGCAGGCAGTTGACCAAGCAGCGTCCGCAAGGGTGCCTGGTTCACTGCCGCCACCAGCGGCAAATAAGTTTGGGCAGCTTCCTGGCCCTGGGCATCCAGCCCCCAGGTCTTCAGGCAGGCAACGGCCTTTTTTTGCACATCGGCAGCGCTGTGCCCCAACGCCAGCAGCGCCAGGCCGCTGGCACGCTTGCCCTGGCCGGGGTCTTTCTTGACGATTTGCCCCAGCAGTTCCAGCGCCGACAGTACCCGGCCTTTCACCGCCGAGCTCACCACCGCCTGTAGTGCATCGCACACGGGTGCTTCGGCCAGGGCACCGGCCCGGTACAGGGCAGTCACCGCGTCCATCGCCAGGGTCACGGTGGGGGCAATCCGGCTCTGGCATAGCGCCAGGTAGCGTGCTGCAAACGCGGTCATCTCGTCCACGGTCGGGGCCAGCAGCTCGTGAAAGCGCGAAAACCAGCCGGACTTGAACTGCGGCCAGTCGCAGCTCAGCGCGCCCAGGGTTTTGTCCAGCAACTGCGTGCGGGTGTAGATGCCGCGCTCACACAGCGTGAGAAAGGCCGTGCTCCAGTGCAACGCCGGGTCGTGGCAGTATTTCTCGACCGCCGCAAAGCTGGTATCAGACGCGCCCTCACGCTCAAACAGCGCCAGGTAAAGCGGGCCCAGTGCCGGATCAGCATCGAAGTGTTTCAGAATGACATTGGACTCCTGGCGCAGGTCGCCAAAAAACAGACTCTGCAGATACTCCTCGGTGTCCGGGCGCGGCAGCAGACCCGCCACCACAGCCCGGTGAATGTGGTGGCGATAGTGCCAGCCGTATTCCCCGCGCAACTGTTTTTCCAGCGGCTGGCCAGACAGCGCGGGCCGATAGCGTTGCCTGAAGGTGGCAATGTCCTGCACGCCGATGTGCATCCAGTAGTCGCATGTGGGCAGGTCGGGCGCGCACATGAAGCGGGCCAGCTCGACCGCCCGAAACAGCCGGTTGGCCTGATCGTAGTCGCAGGTTTGCGCAACGCTGGCGCTGCTGGCGGGCGGTTTGCGCACCAGCTTCCAGCGGTCAATCAGCAGCGCCTGCACCCCGGCCAGGGCCGCAGTGCGCTCAGACGTCGGCATGGCGTCCAGCGTATTCATCACGCCGGTGATGTCACCGGCCAAAATGCACCGGCCCAGAGCTGTGCTGTAAAACGGGTTGGCTTCGGTTTGCGGCATAAACAGGTTCAAGAGGTCATTGTTGCTGCCAGGGCCTGGGCCGCCAGCACGTGTTTGCACGGCCCGCGTTCGCCCTGGTGTCTGGCGAACCATGGGCAGGTGCAGCGCAGCAGGCCGTCCTGCTCACGCACGCGGTAACTCACATCAGCGCTGTGCACCACGGCCTCCAGCGGAGCGGCTGTGACCAACTGCACGGCACCGCCTTGAAGCAGGGCGCGGGCATCGGCCAGACGCGGGTTCAGGTCTTCCAGCAGGCACAAGTCGAACGGCAATTCGCGGTGAAAGTAAGCCTGGTGCACCAGATCAAAACCCACCAGCCCATTCGCACCCAGCACCTGCAGGGCCAGGTGCACTGAGGGTTGCGGCCAGCCCACCTGGTGCGCCAGGGTGTCGGCTCGCAAC
>DAOSLL010000041.1:6524-13722 GCA_035368905.1 Rhodoferax sp. | reverse complement strand
CACACATACCGTTTTCAAGCAGCATGGGTGGACAGGATGTTGAAAACATGGTTGAAGCCACGCGCCAGGCGTTACCGTTCTAGCCATCCCGCCCGTAACTGTCAGATATGGGGAAACCCATAACGGCAAATTCAGGACGTGAAAAAACCCCGCTTTCGGTGGGAGTTGCTACCGCTTCAACTTGGTGTTTTCAAGCACCTGCCCAAATCATACGCCTGTTTTCAGCGCCAGACTTGTCCAACATGAAAGCGAGTAACATCAATTCGGTCAGAAATAACCGCTTGTCCGTCGCGCCCAAGATTCGGCATATTGTCTTGGTGTCTTACGTTGACACGAAAAAGGCCGGTGAACTTCTAGGACGTTCGGGGCTGCAATTACCACGCGTGCCTAGCTTGAACACCGACCGCAGAAAAATTCTAACTGAAGCATCCCGCGCCAGCAAAGAACCGTACCGCTGAAAAATATGTTTGGCTTGCGGATTCTCAAGGCCGGTACCTATTAATTCACTCAAATATGCTTGATTCGCCTCGGCGGAAACTTGGGCGGCTCGTAGATTGGCCTGCTGATGTTTTGACCATCCGGGCCACGGCAGAGAACACAGAAGAATTCACCCTCGGTATCGACCTCGCTGTAATGCCAGTTGGCCTTGCTGGTGCCTTTCACCGGCTTGACCAAGTGCAGCGCCAGTAGGATGCGCCTGGTGATGCTAGGCCGATAGCCTTCAATCTCAGCAGCATACCTATGGCGGTTTGGTAATGGGTTGTCGTTCATGGTGATGGTAGGTGCGTCTCTGACAAATCTCGGCGCTGCCAGAAATGGCGAAGCCCCCAGAAATATGGGGGCCTCTTCGGTGGCGGCTCCGGGCACAATTCCCTTGCACCGTGATTCCTCCCGCAGTTGCAGTTTATTCCATCTCACCATCCCTATCGCTCAAGATAGGCCGGGTCATCGTGAACAATTGGTATCGTGCTTGGATGCCTCAAAATCAGCGCAATCAATGCCTTGTACTGCCTGGGCGACTGGAACGGCAGCGAATAGGCATAGTCCCTCAGTTCGTCATCGGACAGTTCATCGAACCGCACTTTCAGTAAATCGGCTTCCAGCTTTGCGACACGGTGTTCAAGGTTTTGCATGGTCATCCTCCGGTACTTTCTCAACCAGCGAACGCAATCTATCGGCAAGCGGCCCGCCTTGCGCCAGCAGGTAGGCATAGCGCACTGCCCGCTCGGTATCGGTGTATTGCCGCCGTGGAGTTTGCTGAACGGCTTCGAGCTTGGTCAGCCGTGATTCAAGATTGCTCATGGTGCGTCCTTTCAAATCCAGCGGCTTGCGCACGCGCCACAAAATCAGCGTCAGATTCGTTGTCGCGTTGAACGACTTCTTCGCCAGTCTTGAGCCGCCGATATGCGCAGCAGAATTTATCTTCAGGGCGAATGAATTGCAGCGTCATGTTTGGCGCTTCTTGTGCCTGCCCCATTGCTTGTTCCAGCTTCTCGATTCGTGATTCAAGATTTGCCATTTTGCTTTTCCTCCAGTTTGCTGATGCGGGCGGCCAGTTCGTCAATTTCAACCAATCGCCCCAATGTGCCGACAGCCGCCAGCAGTTGTGCCCCTTGACTCACTGCCAGTGAACCATCAGCCACAGCAACAAGCACGCTTTCGCCCTTGGCCGCCAGTGTGTCGCCCTTCAGGTCGATAGTCTGTGCCATCTCGCTCGGCTTCAATGCGGGCAGCGCCCTTTCCAGAATCAGCCGAGCGGCCATCACATCGCCTGCCTTAGCCTGTTTCACCAGGGCGGTCAATATCTCGGGCACATCGGCATCAAGTCCGGCACGCCATTTGTGAACCCGGCCACTGCCCGCCGGTCTGCCTGATGGATTCCCCGACTCGCCCGGTTTCCAGGCGGTTCTGGGTAGTTTTTTAGTTGCCATGACGTGTTTCCTTGGGTGCGTTATCAGATAGCGATTGACGCTTCAATGCGAATCGCGTGTTATGAAGATTTGCCTCAGCCTTGTCAGCAAGCGCGTGCAATTGGGTCATTTCTGAATAGCTGCGTTCAATATCAATCTTGGCTGTCCGAGCGGCCTGTAGTCTGTTCTCCAGCAGTGCGACACGCTCCTGTACGGCAAGAGCACCAATGAAGTCGTGATCATCGGCCAGGAAGGAATCAAGACAGGCAAGTCGGCATGCTTCTTTGGCTTGAGCAAGCTCGGCCTCAATGTCACTGATCAAGATCAGAATCGCATTGCGTTTGGACGGGTATGAGGCAAGACGGTCTAGCCGATTGCGCCAGGCAACAACATCGGCGGCGGCAACGATAACGGCGGGGTCGTTTGCAAAACATTCGTCTGGCAGGTTTCGGGCGGCATTGTCCAAGTTGAGTGCTGCGATTTCGTCCGGTGATTTGGGCTTTGCGCCGAATGGGCCTATTTTCAAAGTATTGGGTAGCATGTTGATTCCTTGATAAGTGGGTTTTCGGGGTAACGGGTTTGTCGGTGTTTTCTAAATCATGGCCGCACCCCCATTTGTTCCAGCATGGTCGGCGGCACGTACTCACCAAACGCACCACCAAACATTTCATTGCAGGCATCGTGCATTACCCGGCCAAGAGCGGGATTGGTCTGTGATGTGTGCATCAGCCCCATGGTGCAGCACCATTTCAGAGGCTTGTTGATGATTGCGCTGTCCCTGGTAGCGCTGTTTTCCAAGTCCAGCACATTGACCACGTTGCGGATGGTGTCGCCGTACTTGCGCATATCCGGACTGCCCCACTCGGATTCGTTGACGCTCAAGGCCCGTAGCCAAACTTCACGCGGTAGCTGGTCGTAATGTCCACTGGCCGCAATGAAGTCTTTGCCAACTTCGATGATTTTGAATCTCAGTTCAAACCCGATTTCTTTGGCCCGGTCCAGCCGGATTTTTGCCAGTGCTTCTCCCTCGGTGTCGCCACATTCAATGGCCTCACGGTGGGCTGATTCCAGAATGGCAATGGCCTGCCTGTTGATGTTTTGGCTTGCAATGAACTTGCGTGCTGAGTAGCGCATTGCGACCAAGTGAAGCAGGATGTTTTTTTGATCGCTGGTCAATGGCAGCAGGTCGGGGTCAATGAATCGTCTAATCATGGTTCACTCCAAAAGGAAAACGGGACCGGGCCACGGCATACCCAGCAGGCCGGTTCGCCGGTCGGGCACGGTGCAGAACCCGGCCAATCAGGGTCAGGGATGCAGGCAGCCGGACATCCGGAATACCAGCAGACAGACAAACCACAGTAGATGGCTTCTCTAGATGGTCACCGTGAGACGGTGCAGGCGGGAGGGGTAAAACGGCTCTGATAGCACCGTCTGGCGGTGCAGTGGGCGGATCGCCTGCACCGTCTGGCGGTGCTATAACGGGCATCCCTGCACCGTGAGACGGTGTAAGGACATCAATTTTTTTCATGTATGCGCCACGTTCAAAAGATGCTTCTGCGCCCGGATCAAAGCCCGGTATCTTGTCCAGCGCACGCCATGTGAGTGCATACCAACTGGCCTTGTTGGGTCGATGTCCCATAACCGTTTCATGGATAAACCCCGACTCCAGCAGTTCACGCTTGGCGCGAGTAATCACGTCCCAGCTTTTCCAGCCTCGGCTCTCAAGGTGGCGAAGTGATGTCAGCAGCCTGCCGTTGTTGTCGCGTACAAACTGGCGTGCAATTTCCAGCAGCAGGGACCGTGCCGGATGGCTCAAACGTGCGTAGGCTGGGCAATCAAGCACCGACCAAGGTATTGCCATAAAACCGCCTGAATCGCGGCTGGTATCGCGTCCTCTGCGCTTTGGATTACGACCGTTCGCCATGTGCACCTCCCAGCCTGACATTCATCAACAGTTGCACCACTGGCACCAGACCGGCGCGGTCGTGCATATCGTTGGCATCCTCGCCTTCGACCGGACTCATGCAATACGGTTTGCCGGTGGCCATGGCTGCCTTTTCACCGACACCAGATTTGTCGTTATCGGCAAAAACGAAAACCCGGCCTTTGACCTGTGGCGCGATGAACTCAAGGTTGTTCGCGCTGAAACAGACCACCACGCACGCACGCAATCCAACGCTACGCAGGGCTGCAAGCACCGACAACCCAGTGGCATAGCCTTCGACCAAAAACGTCTCTGAGGCTGTTTTATCGCCAAGTCTGAGGATCGCACCTTTGGCTTTCATGCCGGGCAGCATCTTCTTGACCCACTGGCGTTCGGGTTCGTCCCAATGGATAAGCTGAGCACCAAGCAGCGCGTTTGTCTCAAGGTGGCGCATGGGAACAACCAGAGTTCCGGTGCTGTCGATCATCCCCTCCAGATCAGGAAAACCCTTTCTGGCCAGGTAGTCATGGGTGCCCGGCTTGGTGCTGCGAATCAGCTCTGCGGCGCGAGCGGCGGCGCGGTGGTGCTGGTCGTCCTGGTGTGCTTGCATGGCCTGGCGGCGGGCCTTCCATGCCTGTTTCTCTGCATCTGTCCACGGCTGTGCATCCTGGTCATTGAACCACTGGACACGGGCCTCTGATGCCCAATTGAACACCCAGCCTCGCTGGCCATCCCAAAAATAAGCACCATTGGCCGACCGTGGTTTGTCGGTGGTGCCGCATCGCCTGATGCGCTCGCCTGCGTAAAGTTTGGCCGGGTCAATGTCAACGCCATGGGCGCGAGCGAAGTCAATAAAGGTCATATCGCCCTCGCTTTTGAGTACGCCACATTCAAAGATGTGATCTTGTTGCGCACGTTGCGGGTGATTTCTACGTTTGGCGTTGTCTCAAAACTCCAAAGGTTCGACGGTGCTTGACCGGTAATGTTTCTGAACAAATTCCAAGCCCGTCCGCGCTGCTTTTCCGGTTTGCTGTGTGATCTGGCGTAGGTGCAAACCTGCGCCCATAGGTGGCGATGATCATCAGCAAGTTTCTTTTTACCGAGGACAACTTCGCGCATTTCGCCGGGCAGCGTTTCGACCAGTGAGGGTGCCTGTTTCTCGTATCCGCACGCCATGCAGCGTTTGGCAAACGGTTTGTATCCGCATTCTGGGCAGCCTTTGGCCTCGTGCTCGTCGTCGTCCTGGCGCACCTTCTTGTCGAGCTTTTCGCCCATGTCGAGGGCGCTCAGTCCGTGGTGGAATATTTCTTCGAAGTCGTCGGCAAACCGCTGGATGTTGCCGCTGTGGTCCAGCAGCAGGCAGTCCACTTTGCCGGTGTCTGGTGATGACCGAAGGCCGCGACCCCACATCTGAATGGCCGTTGACAGTGATTTGCGCAGTGGCCGGCAATCAACCACGCACCCAACGGTCGGCACGTCAAACCCTTTAGCAAGGGCCTCAACGCTGATCAGAACGCGCAGGGTTGCGTCTGGTTTGGTGTACTCGACCAAAAGGGCAGCACGCTCGGTGGCGGTCGTCTCGGATGTGAAACAGGCGGCCATAACGCCAGCCTCAACGAACTGGCGGGCCAGTTCCTGGCAGTGTGCGATGGTGGCACCAAAGACAATAGTTTTCCGGTTTTCTGCGAACTTCTGCCAGTCGCTGATCACGTCGCCAATGATCTCCATGCCGCGATTGGCGGCTGCCTGATCAGTCCATTCCCCGCCACTGGTGGCTGCGCCTTTCATGTCGGGACGTTTGCAGGAAAACACTCGCATCGGAACCAGCACGCCTGCCTGGGTCAGCTCATGCATTGTGGTCGCGTTGACCAGCTTGGTAAACAACTTGCCCAGACCCGGGCTGAACGGGGTAGCACTCAAACCAATTACAGCAGTGCGACAAGTCTGAATGAACTCGGTCCAGACCTTCATCTGCGTGTGACATTCATCGACAACGATCACATCCGCATCAGGCCAGTAGCCACGCTTTTGAATCGTCTGCGCTGACGCAATCTGGAACGGCATCTCCTTGTCGCGTCTCCAGTGATTGGCCTGGATAATGCCGTGGGCGCTCAGACCGTAGCTGTCTGCGGCCGAGCTGGTCTGGTTGATCAAGGTTGTTCTGTCGCACAGAAAAACAACCTTTCGGCCCTTGACCAGTGCCTCGTGCGCAATGCGAAGCCCGAGATACGTTTTACCTCCACCAGTCGGTGCCATAAGGCAGATTTTCGAATGACCTTCACGGTATGCTTGGCGGATAGCCTCGTGGGCCGTCGTCTGAAAATCCCGAGGTGGCGGGAACGTCTCGCTGCCGTAGTGCGGCGCATCATCCCAAAGTTTGGAATTCATGCAGCACCTCGTTTCAGGGCTGCAATTTCCTTGTTTAGTTTGCTGATCAAACGATCACGTTTATTGACCAGCGCCTTTGCCGCGTTGACCTCATTCATGTAGCCATTGCGCGACTGTTTGAGTATGAAAACCTCCGCTTTCAGGCGGTTGATTTCAGCCACTGCGGTTGCAAATTTGTCGTCTGAGTCGAGGAGCAATTGCATGGTCTGACGGTCGGCCTGCTCTGCTGCTTCCTGGGCTGCCAGTTCTTCAGCATCCGGGCCGGTGTCCTCTGGCTCGGATTCCCGAAACTCAACGTCTTGAACGTCTGGGTTGACCGGGTAGAGCTTGGGCTCGGGTTTGGCCTTTTCAGCAGCGACTACCGCTACAGCCTTCGCAATGGTTATGCTGCCGCTGCGAACCTGTTCAAACGCGTCATCTGACAGGCTTGCAAGCTTTTGAGCGACAGCCGATTCCTTCTTTGACAAACCAAGTTCATCAAGTGTGGGAGCTTCATCTACTCGCGGTTCCTTTTTGGTACCGCGAGTACCGCCACCAGGTAACCCCTTAGCCCCTTGATTTTTCGGCGTATCTCGCAAAATCTCACCGAGCTTGCGCATGGCTTCCACCTTGACGGATGTAGCCTGGTTGATGGCTGACTCGCTCAGGTGCTGGCGCTTGGCATAGATTTCGGCCGCGTGCGCCACATCAACAATGGTTTTGGTTTGGCTGACCGATACAGCTTCAGCAAGAGCTTGATGCGCTCGGTTCATGCTGGCAATGACCGAATCAGATTCAATGATTACGATGTCGGTGCTGGCAGGGGGTTGCTGAACCGACCCGTGGCTGGCAAAATCCGATGCGTTGGTGTCAGTATGCAAGCCCTTGGAGTCGCAAGCTCCAGGGGCTTTTTGCTGGGTGTTGGTGTTGGTCATGGCCAGCCCCTTATGCCGCTGCTTGCGCAGTCATCCATTCGCGGACCTGCGAGACTTTCCAG
>DAOSLL010000041.1:0-6514 GCA_035368905.1 Rhodoferax sp. | reverse complement strand
CAGCCCCTTATGCCGTGGCCAGCGTGGTGCGCTTGCGCCGCTGCGCTGCACACTTTTTCAGTTGGGCGCTGCGATCAAACCAATCTGTCTTGAATGGCTCGTCACTGCCAGCCATACGCGCCGTGTGCAGTTTGGCCACCAACGCCCTGATTTGTTCTTCTGAGTCACCACGAATCCGCGCCGCAATGATTGCTCTCACCTCGGTATCAGGCCAGCCCACAGCACGTTCGCTGATTTGCACTGGCACGGTGAACAGACCAGCATGAATGTCGCCGTAAACCGTGGCGTGGCTGGCCAGCCCGGTTTCAGCCAGCACGCCCGTCATTCTCAAAATTGCCATTTCAATCCCTCATATCGCCGTCTGGCGCTTATTGCCGCGAAGTGCAGCAGACGGGGAGATTTGAAATGTTTTCCGCTATTTAATATATAGCACCGTGCCAGCAGGATGCGCAGTCTGCCAGCAGGGTGTTCACTGTGCTGGCAGGGTGATGTTTTCCACTTCCCAAGCCGGACACCATTTGTCACAGATAACCCGCTGACTTTTCAGGTTCGGGAATTTGTCGAGCATATCTCTGGCAAAAGCTGACTTTCCCTTGTATCGGTCGGGGTGTTTTTGCCAGTCATCCCAGCACTGGCGGACTAACGCCTTGTCCGCTTGTTTGGGGTCGGATGCGATCTTAGCTGCTGCACCGCGTTTTGCCAGCGCGGTGCGTGCGTCGGATTGACTCTGATCTCGCATTCTCTTTATTTTCTCTATGCTCTGAAGGAGTGCATCTGAAATTGCCTTTTCGTGATTCTGACTTTGAAGTGCAATACTCATCCATGCAAATACCTGCCAGTTACTCGGACGAATCTGATATGCGATGACTTCTGCAAGCTGCCAAATTTTGAGGCCACATTCTTCGGAACACGACTGCAATATCCGAGGCTCTGACATCCACTCGTACCAAGGGACTGTCTGGCTCCAATAGAACTTGCCACGTACCATCCCGCGTCCGCCCGGCTTTTCAGTTAGCCTGTAGGCTATTCGTCGATTTTCAGCGTGCTTTGCGACAATGATCGCTACAGCCCTTGTTTCGTCATCATTGACAAACCGTTTAACGTCTAGGTTTATTTCAACAGATTCGCCAAAACCGATCATCCCGTCCCCCTAAACGCCCTGAGAATTAACCAGCGCCAGGCAGATCAGGGGTAATCTGCTTTTCGCCCCGTCGGGCTAGGCGTGGCCAAAAACTTCTATGCTGCCTTGAACTGGATCACGTCCGCGCCTTTGGCCAACTGGTCCAGGTAGTTCGCCCACACTTGCAGCATATCGGCCCGTTCGTCAGTGTGCGTTGCCCGGTCGTATGCGCCGCCATGGGTAATCTGCCCTGTGTGGGCTAGCTGCGCTTCGATCACGTCCTTGGGGTATTTCAGCACCTGCCGCAAGATGGTGCGCCCTGTCGCCCGGTAGCCATGCCAAGTATGAATGTCTTTGTAGCCCATGGCGTGAAGTGCAGCGCTGATGCCAGCCTCAGACATTGGTTTGCGCCAGTCACGCAAGCCGGGGAAAACATATTCCCGATCACCTGTCAGCTTTTGAATATCACGCAATACCTCTAGCGCCTGCCGTGGAAGTGGGACTACATGGGCTTGCCCGTTGATCTTTTCGGCCTTGGTGCGCTTCATATCCTCGCTGGGGATTGACCACAGCGCCGCGTCCAGATTCAGATCAGCCCAGCGCATGGTGCGCAAGTTGCCCGGTCGTTGAAACAATATCGGTGCCAGCTTCAGTGCGGCACGTACTACCGGCCCGCCGTTGTAGGCTTCGCTTGCACGTAGCAGTTCGCCCAATTTCATCGGGTCGGTAATGGCTGGCAGGTTTTCCTTGATGTGTGGCTTCAGGGCTTTCTTGATGTCGGGAGTAATGTCACGTTCAGCCCGGCCTGTTGCCACCGCGTAGCACCACACGCCATGTGCCGTTATCAAAACGCGGTGCGCCACGTCGAGCGCTCCGCGTTCTTCAACCTTTTGGATGACTGCCAGCAGTTCTATCGGCTTGATGCTGGCAATGTCACGCTTGCCAAGATACGGGATCAAGTCCTTGGTGATGTTACGATTTTCGCGGACATAGTGGGTAGCGCTCCAATTTGGCTTACCACGCTCTAGCCAGTCGCTTGCTGTCGCTGCCAGGGTGTCCCCACTGCCCACGGATATCTTGAGCTTTTCAACTTGCCGTGCTTGTACTGGATCAACACCTTCAGACTTTTGCAACTTCGCCGCATCGCGGGCTTTGCGGGCTGCTGTCAACGACACGTCCGGGTAACTGCCCAGCGCCAGCCGCTTTTCTTTGCCAATAGCCCGGTATTTCAGAAACCAGCGCTTCGATCCCGCCGGGCTTACCTCCAAATACAAGCCGCCAGCGTCTGAAAACCGGCCTCGGGTCTTGTCTGGCGGGCAGGTCGCATTACGGCATTGGGCATCAGTCAACATGGCGGTTCTCCTATGGAGTGGGGGAACACGGGGGTAAAAGTGCTGTTCCACCGTGTTTCGTTCCCCCGTATGTTCCCCCGCTTTGCCTTGAATGTCAATAGCGGCCTTTGTACCTTACTGCAATGTAACTAGCTGATTTACCAATGAAAAAGGCCTTTAAGAATCGCTCCTTAAAGGCCTTTGGTCTATCTGATGGTGCCGATGACCGGAATCGAACTGGTGACCTACTCGTTACGAGTGAGTTGCTCTACCAACTGAGCTACATCGGCGACAGTACTTCAAAAGCACTGGCGGTTGAGTTTATCAATCTTTTCCCACGAAGGCCGATCAGCCCCTGCGAATTCACGCGCGGGGCAGTTGGCGCCGGACCGGCGCACCAATGGCTGGCCTCAATTGCCAGGAGCAGGCCGGGCGTATCGAGCATCGGCTGGAAACATCTTCACGCACTGCAGGCAGACGCACGCTCGCCATGAAGGGTTCACGAGGCGGCGATTGGCCAGCCGTTGCCCCTTGCCGCAGAGCGTTTGAAGCGACCTCAAGATGCCGGTGTCGTGCCGCCCCTCCCGGTGGAGGTCATTGAATGCTGGGCCGGCTAACCTGACAAACCGGCTGCGGAAAGCACCAAGGCTATGGTGAAACCCGCCCATCGATCATGTTTTCGACAGCCATGAAGCGGCGCGGCTTGGTCAAGCCGGGTTCTGCCAGCCACGCAAGGTGTGCAAGGAGGACGATCCCCGCAGACCACGGACCGACAGCATGGCCGACGCTGGCTGGCCAAGCCGGGCGCGATCATCTGGGCCGAGGATGCGGCCCGCACCAAGATGGGCAGGAACGAAACTTGCTTAGAGTGTCGTTGGCACTATGCGGCCCCGCAAATGTGTCTTACCGACCCACCACCCTGGAGTATCCAATGTCCATTGAACCGCATAAAACCGCAGAGGCTGACCTGAAGTTGCTGCACAGCATGGGCTACGCCCAGGAGCTGGCACGCAACATGAAGGGTTTTCAGAACTTTGCCATTTCTTTTTCGATCATCTGCATCCTGTCAGGCGGCATCAACTCGCTCGGGCAGGGCATCAGCGGTGTTGGCGGCGCGGCGATTGGCATTGGCTGGTTGCTGGGCTGCGCGGTAAGCCTGGTGTTTGCGCTGGGCATGGCGCAAATTGGCTCAGCCTACCCCACTGCGGGCGGGCTGTACCACTGGAGCTCAATCCTGGGCGGACGTGCCTACGGCTGGCTGACCGCCTGGCTTAACCTGCTCGGTCTGGTGACGGTGCTTGGGGCCATCAATGTCGGCACTTTCAATTTCTTTGTCGGCGCTTTTGGCCCCATGCTGGGGCTGGAGGCCAACTTTGCCACGCAGGCCACTTTTGTCATTGGCATCACCGTGGTGCAGGCATTGTGCAACCATGTCGGTATCAGATTCACCGCCCGCCTGACCGACCTGTCTGGCTACCTGATCTTTGCCGTAGCGCTGGCACTGACGGTGTCCTTGCTGGCATACGCGCCATCCATCGATGTGTCGCGTTTGTGGACCTTCAAAAACTACAGCGGCCCGGCTGGCGGTGATGTCTGGCCAGCCACTGGCAACATGCTGATGCTGTTTGGTCTGGGTCTGCTGTTGCCCATCTACACCATCACCGGTTTTGATGCGTCGGCGCACACCGCCGAAGAAACCCACGACGCAGCCCGCGCCGTGCCCAGAGGCATTGTCAACTCGGTACTGTGGTCGGCCCTGGCGGGCTGGATCATGCTGTCGGCCTTCGTGCTGGCGATTCCTGACATGGACAAGGCTGCTGCCAGCGGCTGGAGCGTGTTTTTTGTGACGCTGGACGCAGTGCTGCCAGTGTCACTGAAAGTGATCTTGTATGCGCTGATCTTTGTCTGTCAACTGCTCTGTGGCCTGGCGACGGTCACCTCGGCATCGCGCATGATCTTTGCATTTGCGCGCGACGGCGGTTTGCCCGCGTCGAGCGCGCTCAAACGGGTGCATGCGAGCTTTCGCACACCGGTGGCGGCCATCTGGACCGCTGCCGCGGTGTCGATTGCCTTCACGCTCTACACGCCGGCTTACGCCACCATCGTGTCGGTGACGGTGATCTTCATTTTCCTGTCTTATGGTTTGCCGGTGATAGCCGGGCTGTTTGCCTACCAGCGCAGTTGGACCAGGATGGGGCCATGGGACATGGGCCCGATGTACCGGGTCGTCGGCGTGCTGGCGATTGCCGCCATCGCCCTGGTGTTTTATCTGGGGGTGCAGCCGCCCAACGATGCCGCTCTGTGGATCACGCTGGTGTTTCTGGCTGCCACCGCGCTGATCTGGTTTGGCTTTGAGCGCCGCCGCTTCAAGGGCCCGCCGATGGGTGATGAAGTGGCGCGCCTGCAGGCTGAAATTGCCGCCGCCGAAAAAGCCCTTGCAGCGGCCGAGCAGGCAAAAAATGGGTGAACGACTGGCCAACCGGGTGGCGCTGATATCGGGCGGAGCCACCGGTGTGGGGGGCGCTGCGGCACGGCTGTTTGCCGCAGAGGGTGCCCGGGTGGTCATTGTGGACATCAATGGGCCAGAAGCCGAGCGCACCGCGCAGCAGGTCCGCGCCGCCGGTGGCCAGGCCATGGTGGTGGTGGCCGATGTATCACAAGCCACGGCGGTAGAGGCCGCAGTGGCCCGGGTGGTGCAACAGTGGGGCACGGTGGATGTCTTGTTTAACCACGCAGGCAGCATTGTGGTGAAGCCTTTTCTCGACACCACCGAAGAAGACTGGGACCGCCTGATGGCGATCAACGTCAAAAGCATGTACCTGGTGACGCGCGCCGTGTTGCCGCACATGCTGACCCGTGGACGCGGGGCGATCGTCTGCACATCGTCGATTTCGGCGGTGGCAGGCACGCCGGGCGAAGTGCTTTACGACACCACCAAGGGCGCTTGTCACATGTTTGCCCGCGCCATTGCTGTGGAATTCCGTGATCGGGGTATTCGCTGCAACGCGGTGTGCCCGGGATTCATCCGCACGCCGCATGGCCTGCGCGAGCTTGATGCCTTGCAAAAGATGGGGGTGGACGTGTCAGATGCGGCAATGGCCGCCGCGCAGGGCCGCATCTGTGAACCCGAAGAAGTGGCCGCTGTGGCGCTGTTTCTGGCCAGCGACGAAGCCAGCTTTGTCAACGGTGCCCAACTGTTTGTAGACAACGGGTTCACCGCCGTCTGAGCTACGCTTGTGCCGCCCAGTGCCGCCTGGTAGCGCAGCCCGCGCCAGAGGCGGGCTCAACGTTGACGCTTGCAGTGCGTTTGACTGCGTCAGTTGAGCATCATGCTGAGTTTGCGCCGATAGGCGGACACCATCTCCGCCTGCGGGTCTTGTTGCACGACGGCTTTGCCCAGCACTTCAATGCCGCCAGCGGTCTTGCCAGAGATTTGCGCAGCAGCCTTGGGTTTGGCCGGGGTGAGCAGTTCCAGAATCGCCACAAAGGCCTTGCGCGGGGCTTCGTCCTGCCATTTTTTGTCGCGCATGATGATCTCCAGCAACTCGTCCATGGCCGCCGTCCATTCCCCCGCCGCCATCAGCAGACGGGCTTTGGCAAAGCGCGTGTCAAAGTCGCGCTTGTTCTGCCCAATTTTTTCATCAAATTGCGCAATAGACCAATCAGCATAAGCGCTACCAGCTATAAAATTAATAGCACTTAGCCACTGCGCCAGCGCCTCGAAGCGCAGCTTGCGCGGAATCTCCGCCAGTTTCGGGGCCAACGCTGCCTCGGCCTCTTCGAGACCCCCGAGTTCGATCAGCAGCCGGATGTAGTCGTAGCGTGTGTCGTCATTGGCCGGGTCGGCTGCCAGCGCGTCGGCCAGCTTGGCCAGCGCCGCGTGCAGATCGCCGGCTTGCAGCAACTCTTGCGCCTCATCGACTTCCGCTTCGGCGATCAGTTCGCCCTGGCTGGGCAGGTGCTTGTCCAGCAGGGTGCGCACTTGCGCGGCGCTTTGGGCACCGGTAAAACCGTCCACCGGCTTGCCGCCCATCATCAAAATGCAGGTCGGGATGCTGCGGAT
>DAOSLL010000040.1:0-13855 GCA_035368905.1 Rhodoferax sp. | reverse complement strand
GGTTTGATGCGCAGACTGGCTTGCGGCTGGCTTAACGTGCTCGCCGTTAGCCGTTAGCCGCTACTGGCGCGCGGCAGCAGCAATTGCACACGCAAGCCATGTGGCTCGGCGGCCAGCACTGCTGCGCTGCCGCCGTGGCGTAGTGCAATTTCGTTGACGATTGCCAGCCCCAGACCACAGCCGCCCGGCAGGTTGCTGGCGCGCCAGAAACGCTCGAACACATGTGGCAGGTCAGTCGCCGACAAGCCAATGCCGTTGTCTTCTACCTCCACCAGCACCTGCGTGCCACGCGCCTGCACCCGCAAGGTAACTTCGCTGCCAGCACCGGCGTAGATCAGCGCGTTGTCGATCAGATTGCTCAGGGCTTCGCGCAGCAACGTTGCCTCACCCAGCACCAGCAGGTGGTCGGCCCCTTCAAAACCAAGATCAATGCCGGCTTTGAGGGCGCGCGGTGTCCACTGGCGCGCCACCTCGCGCACCAGCGTTGCCAGGTCCAGCGGCTGCAGCCGCACTTCGACTTCATTGCGTGCCAGCGACAGCAGTTGGTGCACCAGATGGGCGCTGCGCTGGGCACCGGCCAGCACCTTGGTCAGACGCTCGCGCAAGGCGGCCGGGTCGGACTCGGTCAGCGCCAGCTCGGTCTGGCTGATCAGGCCTGCCAGCGGCGTGCGCAACTGGTGAGCGGCATCGCTCAAGAATCGCTTTTCCTGCCCCAGGCTGCGGCGCACCGCTGACAGCAACTGGTTCACCGCTGCTGCCAGGGCATGCACTTCATGTGGTGCCTGGGTCATCTCGATCGGTGACAGCGCCGACAAGTCGGCAAGCTGGCGGTCACCAAGCTGCGCCTGCAGTCGGGTCAGGGGCTGCAGGCCACGCGAGATGCCGCCATACACCAGCATGCTCAGCAATGCACCGAGCAGCAGCAGCGGTGCCAGCATGTCGGCAATCAGTTCGGTGGTCAGACGCTGCTGCACCGCCAGACCTTTGGCCACCTGCACCCGCATGCGCTGCGGCGACTGGGCATCGCCATAGTCCACCTCCAGCAAGGCCACCCGCATGGCCTTGCCGTCTACCCGGGTGTTGTACAACACGGCTTCGTTGGTCAGCAGGGGTGCTGACCCAATCGGGTCGGGCAGCTTGCCGTTGCCCAGCAAAAAGTGCCCTGGCGGCGACGACACCATGTAGCTGACCCGGTCTTTTGGGTCTTGCTCGATGATGTCTTGCGCGGCGCGTGGAAAGTCAATCAACAGCCCCGAGCCCACCGGCTTGACCTGGCGCGCCAGTGATCGCACCGACTGGGTGAGCGATTGGTCAATGGCCTTTTCGGCATAACTCAAGGCAATGCGGTAAGCCAGCGCACCGCCGACCAGAAACAGCACCAGTTGCGGGGCCAGCAGCCACAGCAGCAACTGGCGCTTGAGCGACAGGCCTTGCCGGGGTGCGGCGACACTGGCCATCGAGGCGGGCGCGGCGGCGGCTGCGTCTGCGCCCGGTCTGTTCATGCTGCGGTGGATTCCAGCATGTAGCCCAGGCCTCGCACGTTGCGAATGTTCAGCCCCGAATCGACCAGTTTGCGGCGCAGCCGGTGGATGTACACCTCCAGCGCGTTGGAGGCGACACCAGCGCCGCCGCCTTCGCCCGGTTCGGCAGACCAGGTTTCCAGCACATCTTCGCGGCTGACCACCCGCCCGGCTTGGGTCACCAGCAGCGACAGCAAGGCCCACTCGCGCTGGGTCAGTTCCAGCGCTTCGTCACCCAGCCAGGCTTGCGGCAAACTGGCATCGACACGCAGGCGACGGGTGGTGTTGCTGGCGACCTCCAGCGTGCCGCCAAAGGCAGGCAGGCGGGCGCGGCGCAACAGCGCACCCAGGCGCGCCTGCAACTCGGCCATTTCAAACGGTTTGGTCAAGTAGTCATCGGCACCGGCATTGAGGCCCTGGACCCGGTCATCAACACCGCAGCGCGCCGTCAGAATCAGCACCGGCAGCGCCGGCAGGCGTTTGCGAACCCAATGCAGCAAGTCCATGCCGCTGATCTTGGGCAGTCCCAGGTCCAGTACCACGCCATCAAAGCGGCGCTTCTCCAGCAGCGCTTGCGCGGCCTCGCCATCGGCCGCCGCTGTCACACTGTGGCCGGCCTGCGCCAGTTGGGCGCACAGGCCATCGCGCAGCAATTCATCGTCTTCAATAATGAGCAAACTTGACATGCTGCAAGCATACCCTAGCGCATTGCCCAGCCTGCGCCATGGCCACTGCCAACCCGCCGGGCCTGGGATGCGCCGAGTTGCAAGGGCGCTGTTGATCCTGGATTTCTCTGTTGACCGCGCCACGCACCCGATTGAACCACTGGCAACGCGGCTGGCGGCGTTGCGCCTGCCTCGTCCGCCAGAACGACATGCGGGCAGGAGCCGCGTCGTCGTCGTGCCTACCCAGACGCGCCGCCAGCAGCCCACTCGGACGCGTCCAATTGAGGAATCCGGGATGAACAGAAAGTCAGGCCAGACCAGCTCAACTGCTGAGCACTGGCTGCAGATCCTGACAGTTGGCCTGCACCGCAGCAATCCTGGCCTTGTGTATCAGTTCACCTACTTTCAGGCCTGTAGCCCCCGCCGTGATTGCCTTGGCAGCTATGCTTTTTGTATCAATCTGCTGCATCACCGCCAGCACCCTGAGCAGACGCTGGCGTTGTGGATAGGCTTGCTCGCTGTGTTGATGGCGACCGCGCACGTCGCATTCGCAGGCCAGCAGCAGCTCGGCAAACCGCTGCGGCTTGCGCAGCGCATCGCAGCGCTCCAGCAGGCGCACCAGCGCGCTGGCACCGAGGTCGTCGCTGCGGTGGATGTTGCTGTGCTCACGCGCCACCACATCAGCCAGTTCGCGGCACTCGGTGGGCAGGCGCAGGCGCTCACATACCACCTTGAGCAGCCGGGCGCTGCGCTCTTCGTGGCCGATGTGGCGCGGCAGCACATCAGGCGGGGTGTTGCCTTTGCCCAGGTCGTGAAACAGGCAGGCCACCCGTACCGGCAGCGATGCCTGCAACCGGGCACACATGTTGAGTACCAGCAGCAGGTGCACGCCGGTATCAACTTCAGGGTGGTAGTCGGCTCGCTGTGGCACACCCCACAGCCGATCAACTTCGGGCAGCAGGCGCACCAACGCCCCGCAGTCGCGCAACACCTCGAACATGCGCGACGGGGTGTTTTCCATCAAGCCCCTGGCCAGCTCCTGCCAGACCCGTTCGGCCACCAGGTGATCGACTTCGCCGTCTTCTGCCATCGCTCGCATCAGCGTCAGGGTTTCCGGTGCGAGCGTGAAGTCGGCAAAGCGCGCCGCCAGGCGCGCCACCCGCAGGATGCGCACCGGGTCTTCGCGAAACGCCGGGCTGACATGGCGAAACACCTTGCGCGCCAGGTCTTGCACACCGCCATGTGGATCAACCAGTGCGCCAGTGCCCAGCCAGGTTTCGGGTTCACCTGAAACCTTGACATCAAATTGGCCGCTATCCCTTATGCTGTATGCGCTGACAGCTATTGAGTTAATAGTGATGTCGCGTCTTGCCAGATCCTCTTCCAGCGTCACGTCCGGGGCCGCATGAACGGCAAAGCCGTGGTACCCCGGAGCGGTTTTGCGCTCAGTGCGGGCCAGCGCAAATTCTTCATGGGTGCGAGGATGCAAAAACACCGGAAAGTCCTTGCCAACCGGGACAAAGCCATGGCTGATCAGCTCATCGGGCGTGGACCCCACCACCACCCAGTCGCGGTCCTTGACAGGCAAGCCCATCAAGGCATCACGCACGGCACCGCCCACCAGGTAGATTTGCATGTCAGGGTTTCAGGCGGTAGGGCTCTTCAAAGTCCAGAAAGTCATGTTCGGCCCGGGCTTGGTCAATCCAGGCCTTGACACCGGGCAGCGCGCAAACCCGCGCCGCATAGGAGGCCAGGTCAGGCGGCAGCGGCAGCGCGTAAGTGATCAGTCGGGTGCAAATCGGCGCAAAGTAGGCATCAGCCACCGAAAAGTCACCAAACAGCAGCGGGCCGCCGTGTTCGCCCAGCAGCGCCTGCCACATGGCCACCAGCCGCGCCACATCGGCGCGCACGGCGGGCTGGTCACGCCAGATCAGCGCGCCCACCTGCGCCAGGCTGGCCTCGATGTTCATCGGGCAGGCACTGCGCAGCGCGGAAAAGCCACTGTGCATCTCGGCACACAGGCTGCGGGCGCGGGCTCGCGCTGCCCGGTCGGCGGGCCAAAGCTGCTTTTGCGGAAACTGCTCGGCCAAATATTCGGCAATCGCCAGCGTGTCCCACACCACCAGCACGCCGTCAACCAGCACCGGCACCTTGGCCACCGGGTTGATCTTGCTGATGGTGGTCTTGAATTGCGAGTCAGGCGTGAAGGCATCAAAACGAACCATGACTTCTTCAAATTCAATCTCGGCCTGTTTCAGCAGCACCCAGGGGCGCATTGACCAGGAAGAATAATTTTTGTTACCAATGTAGAGTTTGAGCATGGCAATAGCAGCGTGGAAAAGGTGAAGCGAAGGGTTGAACTGGCGCGCAGGCGAGAATCTGAAGTTGCCAAAATTTGCCGCGTGGGCGGCAATGACGGTTCACAGGGTTTCAGGGCAGGTCGCGGTTTTCCGGGACTTTGATCTCGCGCGGACCAACCAGCCCGAGCCGCGCTTTCAGCGACTGGGCTTTCCCGCTGATCATGGCCGCGTAAATGGTGGTGTTGGCGAGCACTTTCTTGACGTAGTCGCGGGTTTCATTGAAAGGAATGTTCTCGGCCCAGATGGCGGCCTCGATGGCCGGTGCGCCGCTGTTGCCACGCCAACTGCGCGGTCGTCCCGGCCCGGCGTTATAGGCCGCGGCGGCCATCGGCATGGACCCGGCAAAGTCATCAAGCACCAGCTTGAGGTAACCGGTGCCGATGGCAATGTTGGTGTCACGGTCGGTAATCTGCTGCACCTTGAAGTCGTTCATGCCAATTTTCTTGGCCGTCCACTTGGCCGTGGCGGGCATCACCTGCATCAAGCCGGATGCCCCCACGCCAGAGCGTGCGTCCATGATGAAGCGGCTTTCCTGACGAATCAGCCCATACACGTAGGCCGGGTCGAGTCCGATATCGCGGGTGCGCGCCAGCACGGCCTTTTTGTGCGGCATCGGAAAGCGCTGATTCAGGTCAATCACCGACCGGGTGCGGTCACTGGTGTTGATGCAGCGGTCCCACACCTCGTGTTGACAGGCCAGGTCTGCCGCTGCCAGCAGTTCGCGGTCGTTCATGCCGCCCGGCGCATGCAAATTGGTGCTGTAGTTCCATTCACGCACGCCTTCTGCGCGCAGCCCCAGGGCGACGGCTGCCAGCGCACGTTGCAAGCCGGGGTTGGCGCGGGCGTTGTCTTTTTCAGCGGTGCTCAGCGGCTCAGGCGTGGCAGGTGGCGCAATTGGCAACCCCAACTCTTCTTGCGCCAGGATTTCGTAAAAGCCACCCAGCCCGGCAATGCTTTGCAGCAACTGGCGCGCCTGCACTTGCTCGGCATCGGTGCGGCCGGGTTGCAGCATGGCCCGTGCGCGCCAATAGACCCAGGCCGCGTCATCGGCAGTGTCGGCGCTCATCGCTTGCATCGCCTTCAAGGCATCATGCCACTGGTTTTGCCGCAGCGCCGCGCGCACGCGCCAAGCCAGATGTTCGTCGCTCATGTCGGCCGGACTGGCGTGACTGAAATAGCCGAGCGCGTCGTCAGAGAGCTTTTGCGCGGCCTGTTTGCCAATGCTGCCCCAGACCCAGGCGCGCTGCGGGCCGGTCAGATACCGGCCCCAGCGCTTTTCCAGCTCGACTGCGGCCCGGTCGGGCGCGCTGTCGGCCAAGCGGATCAAGGCCAACACCACCAGCTCCTGGGCTTGAGGTTTGGCTGACGGGGTCAGGCGCGACAGGAAACGCTCTGGGCTGGCTGCCAGTTCGCTCAGTGCGCCATCGGCATCGGGTGCGACGATCAACACCGCCTGGCGCGCAGACTTGAACTGGTGTGCCTCAACCGCCAGACGGGCCTTGCGCCAGATGTCGGCATCGGTCAATTTTTTGGCCGCGTGGTGTTTTTCAGCCGCCAGGGCACATGCCGCACCGCCTTCTTTTTGCCGGTACCACTGGGTTTTGACATCTTCGGACAAATCCACGCCGGCCAGAATCTGCTCCATTGCCAGCGTGTAGCAGCGCACCTCACGGTCATCGTTCATCCGGAAGTCGGGCGCTATTGACGCAAAGCGACCCCAGTCGCGGCGCTGGCCCAACAGCAGCAGCCAGTCGTTGCGCAGGCGGTCTTCCTGGTAGCTGCCGCGATAACGGCTCAAAAAACCTTCAACTTCATCGGCGCTGGCATTGTCCAAGCGGGCCCGCAACTCCCAGTAGGCGGCCCAGGGTTCCAGAATGTGGCCTTTGGCCTGTGGCAGCAACTCGGTCAGACGTTTGCCTTGGCCCTTCTGGAAAGCGCTGTTCATCTCCAGCAGCACGTCGTCGGCCCGGCTGGCGGCTGGTGCGGTGGCTGGCAGCGCCACCATTGCGCCTGTGAGGCTAATCAATGTCAAAATGTTTGTGAACTGCATAGATGGATTTTATGAATAACTCCGATGAAAAAAGGGCATCTGATAAAAGAGCCCTGCGTAAAACCCTGGTCGATCGCCGACTGAGCCTGCCCGACCGGCAGCAGCGGGTGGATTTGCTGCAGCGCGTCATGCGCATCTGGCTGGTCGGCCGGCCGGATACGGTCATCGGTGCCTACTGGCCGATCAAAGGTGAATTTGACCCGTTGCCCGCCTTGCACCGCTGGAAGGAAGACGGCGAACTGGTTGATCGCCCCAGGTTGCGCAAGATAGGACTGCCGGTGGTGGACAAAGTTCACAAGACCATGAGTTTTCATGCCTGGTATCCGGGTTGTCCAATGGAAGATGACGCTTTTGGCATTCCCAAACCCAAGGACACCGAACTGATCACGCCGACCTTGCTGTTCGTGGCCTGTGTCGGCTATGCGCCGGGCGGCTACCGGCTGGGCTATGGTGGCGGCTTTTATGATCGCACCCTGGCCGGTCTGTCACCCCGGCCATTTACCGTAGGGCTGGGTTTTGCCACCGACTTTTTGCCCGACTTTGAGCCCGAGCCGCATGACATGGCGCTTGATGCCATCCTCAACGACCATGGCGTGGTCTGGCCGGTGTAATTGAAACCACAGCATCCCGTGCATCACCACAGCCAGGCTTGCTCAGGCGGGTCATGGCAACCAAGGCTTCCATGCTTGACCCATTGATCGACAGCAGCTTCAAAGGCTTTCCGCATCACAGTGCGCCGCTGCATCGCTCGCACATTGCCGCGCAGGGCTGGAATGTGTTGCTTGGTGATTTGCCGCTGCCGCTGGCGGTGATCAAACGCGATGAACTGCAGCACAACCTGCGCTGGATGCAGGACTTTGCAACATCGCACGGCCTGGGGCTGGCCCCGCACGGCAAAACCAGCATGTCGCCGCAGTTGTTTCGTCACCAGTTGGACGCGGGTGCCTGGGGCATGACATTTGCCACGCTGACACAGGCACGCATTGGCGTGGCGGCCGGTGCCACCCGCATCCTGATAGCCAACCAGGTGTTTGCCGAGGTGGACCTGGCAGGCATTGACGCATTGAAGCGCTTGCACCCTGAGCTGCGGCTGCTGTTTCTGGTGGACTCGGTGGCGCAACTTGAATTGATCGAAGCCTGGCGGGCGCATCGCCCGGCCGCGCTGGCGTTTGAGGTGCTGCTGGAAATCGGTGTGGTGGGTGGCCGCACCGGTTGCCGCACTTCTGAGCAGGCGCTGACCCTGGCCGAGTGGCTGCATGCCAGCTCCGCCGTGCAACTGGTGGGCCTGGCATGCTACGAGGGCCTGGCTGCCACTGGACAAAGTGCGCAAGATGAAGCCTACGTCCACAAGCTGATGGAACTGCTGCAGGCGGTGGCGCGGGCGTGCGACGCGCGCAATCTGTTTGACGCGGATGAGGTGCTGCTGACGGCCGGCGGCTCCGCCATTTTTGACCTGGTTGTCGGTGGCCTGCGGCTGAGCTTGAGCCGCCCGGTGACCGGCTTGCTGCGCTCAGGTTGCTACGTTACCCACGATCAGGGTACCTACAAGCGCATGATGAGTGCGCTGGCTGATCGCACCGGTTGTGGCACTGGTCTGCAGGGTGCCATGGAAGTTTGGGCCAGCGTGCAATCTTGCCCCGAGCCGGGGCTGGCGATTCTGGGTTTGGGCAAGCGCGACATTTCTTTTGACTGGGAAATGCCCACGCCACTGCTGTTGTGTCGGCACGGCAGTTGCCAGCCGCAAGCCGCAGCACCTGACTGGCGCATCAGCAAACTCAACGACCAGCATGCTTACCTGACCGGCACTGGCCCGGCACACGCGGCGCTGCAAGTGGGCGACCGTGTCTGCCTGGGCATTTCGCACCCCTGCACCACCTTTGACAAATGGCGCTGGATTCCCATCGTGGACCAGCGTTACACGGTGGTCGATGCGATCATCACCTGTTTCTAAAATGCTGCCTTGTTTGTCCTGAATCAGAATGATTTCGGATTACAGTGGCGCAACCCTTATCAGTCATGGAAATCCATAAATTGGCGAAAAAGTCTCATTGGAGCATTCGGCTTGGTCAGCCCGAATGGTCAAAATTTACCTACCAGCGACCAGCAGATGATCCGCTGAAGCTGTTGGGCAGTGCCCGCCATGGGCATCAGTACGGTGCCTTGGCCAAGCTTGAAGATGAACTGGTGCTGGTCGTTGGCGATTACATCACCGCCTTGGGCAAGTCGGACCAAAAACAACTTGCCGATTTACTGGCGAATGCAAAAATACCCGATGAGCTGCCGGTCTACCAGCCCCCTCGGCCCCGCGAAGGACCGCCACCGGTGGTCATCATCAAGCGCCGACGCATTCCAGTGCTGCCCGTGCCTGCGGTGTCGCGTGACTGATCAGGGCTGCTGGCGCTTCAACTCGTCAAAGCATGCCATGACCATCTTTTCAGCATCGAGATGGTTCATCTGGCATTTGCCGCGCTCGGGCAGCAGCATCGCATTGGGGCGGCGACCTGTGACTGGCAAGAAAGCGTTCAGCCGGTCCACAAATGCCTGGCCGAAATGCCCCGGACCTGGCTTGGCTGACTGACCCGGTTCAGGTTTGGCAACCAAGGTGATGTCGCCTTTGCCGTCCTTGCTCATTGACAGTTCCAGTTCGACCCCGCTTTGCATTGCCAACTCTTTCAGTGCCTTGAGCAGCGCGGCTTCGCGCAGGGCGGCGTGCTGCACGCTCGTGACACGGCCCCCCAAAAGTTGCTCATCGGCCTGAATCAGGCGGGTGACTGCGGCAATGAACCTTAACGACATTTCAATTCCTGTGGTTGATGCTGACCATTTTAGGAGGCGAAGTGCCAGGCATCAAAGCGCGTGCGTCGGATTCAAAAGCCTTCAGCGTTTCGACCAATTGCCTGCGCTGGGCCGGGCTGGTGCTGTTGTGCAATGCGGCAAAGGTGCCGCAGTTTTCCTGCCTCAGTAGCTCTTGGCGGGCCCGCTCGGCAGGCTGGGCTGGCAGCAGCAGGCGCGCCAGCAGTTGGTGAATATCATCTTGGGCGCGTGGCGTGCCCAAGCCACTGCGGCCGATTGCTTGCAGGGTTTGCAGCAGGTCCTGCTGGCGGCGCAGCATGTCGGCCTCGGCCAATGTCGAGTCAAAGCCTGATGCCGCGACGCGGGCACGCAGCAGTGCACGTTGGCTTGCGTCGAGGCGACCGTAGAACATTTCGCTGCGATCAATCAGGCGCTCGGTGCGGCGCTCCAGGCGCTCGGTCGGACTGCCGTCGAGCCAGTCCTTGCGCCACTTTTGCTGGCGCTTTTCCAGTTGCCGCTGCAAGTGGGCCAGTTGCTCGGGTTTCAGGCTGACGGCCAGCGTGGCAAAACCAGGCTCGGCCTGATCGAGCACCGCTTGCAGGCGCGGGCGCAGCGCATCGACGAGCTGGCACAGACGCACCGGCGTGGTGTCCTGCAACGCCACGCCTTGCAGATCGGCCAGCGAACCCGCCAGCAGCGGCAATTCAGTGCTGCGATGCCATTGGTGCAGGGCCACCAGGTCGGCGCGCAGGCGGCTGCTTTGTGCATCGCTCAGGTCCAGGTAGCTGTCAACCCACCAATAGACCAAATCGGGTGCCTGGCTGTAACCCAGCCGGGCAACACTGCAGCCACCCAGCAACAGCGCGCCCAGCAGGGTTAGCAGCGCGCTGATAATGCGCCAAGACATGAATTGACAAGAGAAAGAAGTTCGCATGACAAGCAATCTGGATATTTTTCCGGCGATGCCGGTGGACGTGGTGATCATGGCGGCGGGCAAGGGCACGCGCATGAAGAGCAAACTGCCCAAAGTGTTGCATCTTTTGGCCGGGCGTGCTTTGCTGCAACATGTGGTGGACCTGGCCGGTGCCCTGGCAGCCCGTCAGGTGACCGTTATCACTGGCCATGGTGCTACAGAAGTAGAAGCTGCCATCGCACAATCCACGGGGGCTACAAGCCAATTTCACTTGAATTTTGTGCGCCAGGAGCCACAACTTGGAACCGGCCACGCACTGCAGCAGGCGGTGCCGGTCATGCAGGACGACGGTGTCGTGGTGGTGCTGTCAGGCGACGTGCCGCTGACCCAGCCTGATACGCTGGCACAACTGATTGCCGCCTGCGCTGGCCAGCGGCTGGCCCTTTTGACGATTGACCTTGCCAACCCCGGCGGCTATGGCCGCATCGTGCGCCAGGGCGAAGTGGTGCAGGCGATTGTTGAGCAAAAAGATGCCACGCCAGCGCAGCGCCTGATCTCTGAGGTCTATAGCGGCATCATGGCGGTGCCGGCCCGGCTGCTCAAGCCCTGGCTGGCCCGGCTGGACAACAAAAACGCCCAGGGCGAGTACTACCTGACCGATGTCGTCAAGTTCGCGGTGGCCGATGGGGTTGCGGTGGTGGCCCACAAAACCAGCGATGCAACGCAGGTGGCCGGCATCAACAGCCCGGTGCAGTTGGCGCAACTGGAGCGCGCCTGCCAGCGTCGCATCGCTGCGCAGTTGATGGAGCAAGGCGTGCGCCTGATTGACCCGGCGCGGCTGGATGTGCGTGGCACCCTGAAGTGCGGGCAAGACGTGGTGATTGATGTCAACTGCGTGTTTGAAGGCCAGGTTACTCTGGATGAAGGGGTGCAGGTGGGGGCCAACTGTGTCATCAAAAATGCCAGCATTGCAGCCGGGGCGGTGATTCACCCGTTCAGCCATATCGAAGGCGGCACACCGGGCAGCAAGGACGCGGTGGAAGTCGGCGCTGGCGCGCTGATTGGCCCATTTGCCCGCTTGCGCCCGGGGGCCAAACTCGGTGGCGGTGTGCATATTGGCAATTTTGTCGAGGTCAAGAACTCCACCCTGGCCAAAGGTGCCAAGGCCAACCACCTGGCCTATCTGGGCGATGCCACGGTGGGTGAGCGCGTCAACTATGGGGCTGGCAGCATCACTGCCAACTACGACGGTGCCAACAAGCACCGCACCATCATCGAGGCCGATGTGCACATTGGCAGCAACTGCGTGCTGATTGCGCCGGTCACGATTGGCGCTGGCGGCACGGTCGGCGGCGGAACCACCCTGACCAAAGACACGCCGCCGTTGGCCCTGAGCGTGGCGCGCGCGCGCCAGGTCAGCATTGCCAACTGGAAGCGGCCGAGTAAAAAATGAGTTCGGCACAAGGCCCGTCCGGCCCGGATGTCACCGCGGCGGCTGTGCCAACAGCGGCGCACGATGTCACGGCGGCGGCTGTGCCAGCGGGCGGGCGCGATGCGACGCTGGAGAGTTTGCAGCGCCAGCTTGACCAGGCACGTGCCGAGTTGCAGGAATTCACCTACGCCGTGTCACATGACCTGCGCGCGCCGCTGCGCCACATCAGCGCCTTTGCCTTGATCATCGAAGAAGACCTGCCGGACCTGCCCGTCGACATTGCCGGGCATTTGGCCACCATCCGGCAGTCGGCGCATTTGCTGACGCAGCAGCTTGACGGCCTGGCCAGCCTGTCGCGGCTGGGCCTGCAAGCCGTGCATTTGCAGCCAACGTCCAGCGCCTTGTTGGTGGCAGAAGTGATCGATGAACTGGTGCAAAAGTACCCGCAGCGCGCGCTGCAGTGGCAGATAGCACCAGATTTGCCCATGCTGATGGCCGATGCAAGCCTGCTGCGCCAAGTGATAGCGAATCTGCTGGAAAACGCCTGCAAGTTCACCAAGGCGCGCCAGCCGGCCCAGATCAGTGTGTCATGGGCGCCGCTGGCCGGTGGCTTGTGTGCCTTGACGGTGCAGGACAACGGCGTGGGTTTTTTGCCCCGGCAGGCTGGGCAGTTGTTCAAGGTCTTTGCCCGGCTGCACCCGGTGCGCGAATTTGAAGGGCTCGGGCTGGGGCTGGTGCAATGCCGCAAGATGATGGACCGCATGGGCGGCAGCATCCGTATCGCTGCTGTAGCCGATGGCGGCTGCCAGGTCAGTCTGACCCTGCCGATGGCCGATGGCGGGGTACCTTCCTGAGCTGGACAAGCCGGAATTGGCCGGCCTTCGTTGCGAGGGCGCGACTCCTACACAAACAGTCGGCGCCTATTTGAATTTGTAGGAGTCGCGCCCTCGCGACGAATGACTTGGAATGTTTGAACCTAGATTCCTCAGTTGACCGCTTGTTTTCATCTGTAATTTCTTATGACGATTGACTTTTTCAGCTTCGATGGAGTTCACCAATTGGGTGACAGCGCTACGCACCCGATTGAGCCACTGGCAACGCGCCTGGGGTCGTTACTCCTCCTAGCGGGCAGGAGCCCGCGTCGTCGTCGCGCCTACCCAGACGCGCCGCCAGCGGCCCACTCGGGCGCGTCCAACTGAGGAATCAAGGTTGAATGCTTCGCATGGTATGCAAAGACTTGACTTGTTGGAGACTAAAGCCTGACCAAGGGTTTTCAGGGTATCTCGATTGATATCAAGTCAATAGCGCTCAGCGCAATACCTATAAGGGCTACAGGCAAAAATTGCATTCAAATTGCCGCGACTTGCAGGCTGCTTTGCGGCGCACACAGGCGCTTGCTTTGACACTACTAAATGAATAGCTACCGATGCTTGATACATAAGGGCTGCAGGCATAAACGGCATATAAGAATCGGACCAGCAAGGCACCTGGCGATGCGGCTTTCCTGTGGGGTGGCCAGCCGGGCAAACTCAGACTGACATCGGCAACGGCAGGCGCGCGCCAAATTTGCTGCGCTTGATGCTGAAGAAGGTCTTCACATTGCGCACATTGGCATCCTGCGTGAACAGCCGCTGGGTCAGGGCCAGGTAATCTGGCATGTCTGCCGCATGCACCACCAAGCAAAAGTCAGGCCCGGGCGAGACCCGGTAACACTGCTGCACCGCGTCTTCTGCCAGCACCCGCGCCTCAAACGCCAGCAGGGCGGCTTGATCCTGGCGGTCCAGGCTGATTTCCACCACGGCACACAGGCCGTGGCCAATCACGCTGGCGATTTTGTCAACGCTGAGCACCGCAATTTCACGCTCGATCAGGCCAGCGTCGCGCAAGCGCTTGACGCGGCGCAGGCAGGTCGGCGGCGACACGTGCACCAGCTCGGCCAGCGCCTGGTTGCTTTGCGATGAATCAATTTGCAGGTGTTTGAGCAACTGCAGGTCAACGGTATCGAGTTCGACGGGGGTCATGGCAATCAACTCAATAAAAAGCTTCAGTGTTGTTTGCGCCAGCGCACCCACCAGGGCCACAGCAGGTTCAGCGCCAGTCCGGTCATGACCAGAGCAGCAGC
>DAOSLL010000039.1:0-13856 GCA_035368905.1 Rhodoferax sp. | reverse complement strand
GCCAGGTTAACGCAACCGAGACATCAAGCAACTGCGCAATCGGCGTGCCAGCACCAAAACGGTACAACATGCACGGCAGGGCAAAAAACAGCACAAACCGGTTCAGCCCGGCAATCGCTTCGAGCGGCAGCAAGTGTCGGCGCGCCGCCAGGTAGCCGCACAACACCAGGGCAAAGAACGGAAAGGTGATGGTGAAGATGTGCAGCACCCGGAGATTGTCACTTGAGTATGATTCGGCCCCCTCACACGTTTGCACCGCATGCCTCAAAACCCCACCACCGGCCTCAATCTGGCCCAGCAAGAAGCGGTCAATTACCTGCATGGTCCGTGCCTGGTGCTGGCCGGTGCGGGCTCGGGCAAAACCCGGGTCATCACCCACAAGATTGGCCGACTGATCCAGTCCGGCATGCTGGCCAGGCGCATTTTTGCCATCACCTTCACCAACAAGGCTGCCGCAGAAATGCGTGAGCGGGCGCGTGGCCTGATTGGCCGGGCCGCCAAAGACGCGGTGATCTGCACCTTTCACGCGCTCGGGGTGCGTCTGCTGCGCGAGGACGGTGCGGCGCTGGGCCTGAAAACCAATTTTTCGATTCTCGACAGCGACGATGTCACCAGCATCCTGAAAGATGCCGGTGGCACGGTCGATGCCGCCACCGCGCGCCAGTGGCAGTGGACCATCAGCCGGTGGAAAAACCAGGGTCTGAACGCCGAGCGCGCCCAGGCCGCTGCCGCCAGTGACAGCGATCACCTGATTGCCCGTGTGATGGGGCATTACGAAGAACGGCTTGCCGCCTTCCAGAGCGTCGATTTCGACGACCTGATCAGCCTGCCCCTCAAGCTGCTACAAAATCACGAGCTAATCAGGCAGAAGTGGCAAGCTCTGGCCGGGCATATTCTGGTCGATGAATACCAGGACACCAACGCCACCCAGTACGAGCTGTTGAAGCTGCTGGTCGGTGGGGCTGGCCCGGCGCAAGCGCGCTTTACCGCTGTCGGCGACGATGACCAGTCAATTTACGGCTGGCGCGGTGCCACGCTGGACAACCTGAAAAGGCTGCCGGTCGATTTTCCTGGCCTCAAAGTCATCAAGCTGGAGCAAAACTACCGGTCCACTTCCGCCATCCTGCGGGCTGCCAACAATGTCATTGGCCCGAACCCCAAGCTGTTTCCAAAAAACCTGTGGAGTGACCTTGGCGAAGGCGAGCCGGTCCGGGTGGTCGATGCCGACACCGAAGAACACGAAGCCGAGCGCACCGTGGCGCGGATTCAGAGCCTGCGCATCAACGGCTTGCCGCAGCCCGGTCCGCAGTTCACGGAGCTGCGCGACTTTGCCGTGCTGTACCGGGCCAACCACCAGGCCAAGACTTTCGAGAAAGCGCTGCGCAAGGCGCAAATTCCGTACAAGGTGTCGGGTGGCACCAGCTTTTTTGACCGGGCCGAAATCAAGGACTTGTGTGGCTGGTTTCGGCTGTGGATCAACAGCCACGACGACCCGGCCTTTTTGCGCGCCGTCACCAGCCCCAAGCGCGGCATTGGCCACCAGACCCTGGCGCACCTGGGTGACTTTGCTGGCAAATACAAGCTCAGCATGTTCGACGCGTTGTTTGCCAGCAGCCTCGGGGCGGTGATTTCGGGCAAGGCGCTGGGCAGCCTGCACGAGTTTGGTCGCGAGGTCACTGACCTTGAATATCGCGCCCGCCAGACGCTCGGGGCACCGGCGGCCAAGGCTTTTTTGCTGCAATGGCTCAGTGACATTGGTTTCGAGAAGCATCTGTACGATGGCGAGGACAGCGAAAAGGTGGCCGCTGCGCGCTGGACCAACGTGCTGGATTTTTGCGACTGGATGGCGGCGCGCTGCGGCGGCCAGATTGCCGATGCGGCCGGTGTCAGCAGCGCTGGCGAGGTCAAATCGCTGCTGGAGGTGGCGCAAACGGTATCGCTATTGTCCACCATCAACGAGCAGGAAAAAGACCAGAACGTGGTGACGCTGTCAACCCTGCATGCCGCCAAAGGGCTGGAATGGCCGCATGTGATGCTGGTGGGTGTGACCGAAGGCATGCTGCCGTTCAAGCTGCGCGACCAGCCCGACGATGCTGCCGCTGGTCAGACATCAGACGCACAGCGCGCAGCAGCGCAGGAGGCCGCCAACGCGACATCGACCGTGCATCTGCAGGAAGAGCGCCGCCTGATGTACGTTGGCATCACCCGCGCCAAAGCCAGTCTGGCGGTGAGCTGGACGCGCAAACGCAAAAAAGGCCGCGAGATGGTGGTCGCCCAGCCCAGCCGCTTTATCGCCGAGATGGCACTGGATCAAAGCACCGTTAAAGAAGACCCGCGCGCCAAGCTCAAGGCGTTGCGTGCCGAATTTGCGCAAAAGGCGCTCGATGGCGAGGCAGCCCGGGCGCTGCTGCGATGATCGGGGGCACTCCAGCCCTGAGCTGCGCCTGCTGACATTGCCAGGCCAATGGTGGTCACCGGTAAAGTCCGCCCTGGGCTCCGGATAGCTATAAAGTCGATAGCTTCCAGCGCATTAGACACGGGGGCTAAAGCGCAAAAACAGCCAAAAATATCGACAACCGTCAGGCTGCGCTGCTGGTTTCCCGCGCTGCCAATCTCAGGCTTTGCTGGCGCGTCTGGTGCGCTGTCAGGCGGTTTACACATATTGAACCTTAGTTGGACGCACCCGAGGGCCGCTGGCAACGCGCCTGGGGGGTTGCTGCTGCTTGTGGGCAGGAAATGCCCGGCTATTTCACCAGTTGATTGAGCTGGATGATCGGCAGCAGCACTGCCAGCACGATCAGCATCACCACCACGCCCATGGCCACAATCAGCAGCGGTTCGAGCAGAGTGGCCAACTGCATGGCGCGGCGCTGGACCTCGTTGCCGAGCTGTTTGGCGGCGCGCTGCAGCATCACCGGCAACTGGCCGGTTTGCTCGCCCAGGCGGGCAAACATCGCCAGCAGTGGCGGAAAACGCTTCTTTTGCGCCAGCGCAGAGGCCAGCGGCGCACCTTCGCGCACCAGCACCAGGGCTTCTTGCGCGTCGCTGCGCAGGGCCCGGTTCGACAGGGTTTCGGCCGCCGCCTGCAGGGCTTTCAGAATCGGTACGCCGGCTGCGGCCAACATCGCCAGGGTGCTGGCAAAGCGCGCTGCGTTATAGCTGCGCGACAGGCGACCCACAATCGGCAGATTCAGCCAGGCTGCGTCAAATTTCTCATGAAATTGGGCGTTAGCCAGCGCCAGTCTTGCGCCGGCAGCTCCTATAAAAATAGCAATTGCGAGCAGCCAGCCGTAACTGCGCACAAAGCTGCTGATGCCAATCAACAGCACGGTGAGCAGCGGCAGGGCGCGCTTGCTGCCGGCAAATACATGGGCCACTTGCGGCACCACATAAGTCACCAGAAACAGCACAATGACCACCGCCACCAGCGACACAATGGCCGGGTAGAGCGCCGCGCCAATCAGTTTGGCCTTGAGTGCCTGCTGCTCTTCCAGGTCGTCAGCCAGGCGCTCCAGCACCAGTGCGAGGTTGCCGCTTTGCTCGCCAGCACCAATCACCGCAACAAAGATCGGCGAAAACTCGCGCGGATGCTGCGACAAGGCTTTGGCAAACGGCGCACCGCCATTGACCTCGGCGCGCAGCGTCGCCACCAGTTCGCGCTCGGGGGCCTGTTCGGCTTCGTCTGACAGGGAAGTCAGGGCGCGCTCCAGCGGCAAGCCCGATGACACCAGCCCGGCCAACTGGCGCGTCCAGATCGCCAGCGCCGTCGCACCAAAAACCCGCTTGCCGCGCCGTGCCGAGGCCCGGCTGCCGTTGGCAGACGCGTCCTCTTGCGCGCTGACTTGCTCGACCTTGAGCGGCACCAGCGCCTGCGCACGCAACTGGCCCCGCGCCGCCTTGGCCGAGTCAGCCTCGATCACCCCTTTGCGGGTGTCGCCAGCGCTGCTGAGGGCTTCAAAGGAATAGACCGGCATGGCGCTGATGGCGTTGAAAGTACAAAGTTGAATATCCAGCCCCGGCCTTTTCAGCAGCGCCAATGACGGGTACGCGGTAGCAGAATTGGTAACCAGCCCCGGCGTTCTCGGCAGCGCCAATGGCAGGCACGCGGTAGCAGAATTGGTAGCCAGCCCCGGCCTTATCGACAGCGCCAATGGCAGGCACGCGGTAGCAGAATTGGTAACCAGCCCCGGCCTTCTCGGCAGCGCCGATGACGGGTACGCGGTAACAGAATTGGTAGCCAGCCCAAGCTTTCTCGGCAGCGCCAATGATGGGCACGCGGTAGCAGAATTGGGGTCGGATCCCAATTCGGCCAAACGCACTCAAACGTGCCAGCACGGCATCCCCGAATTGGGCTCTGACCCCCATTCTGCGGGCCACCACCACGGCGCGCCCTGCCAGTTGGCGATGTGGGCAACTACCCGACGGCTTGACCCCAAATCTGCGGGCCACCACCACGATGCCACCCTTGCAGCTTGGCTGGCAAGTGTTCATCATGCGATGCAATGGCCAGTGCTTAATCACGGGTCACGCGCAGCAGTTCTTCGCGCGAGGTCAGCCCCAACTGCACCAGGCGCTCGCCGTCTTCACGCATCAGCACCATGCCACTGGCTTGTGCCGCATGGCGGATGTCGGCCTCGGCCGCCCGGTTGTGGATCTGCGCGCGAATCGCGTCGTCGGTCACCAGCAGCTCAAACACACCGCTGCGCCCGCTGTAGCCGGTCTGCCCGCAGTGCGGGCAGCCAACCGGGCGCTGCTTGTGCTGGCACTGCACGCACAGCTTGCGCAGCAGGCGCTGCGCCAGCACACCCAACAGTGACGAACTCAGCAAAAACGGCTCAACCCCCATGTCGGTCAGGCGCGTCACGGCGCTGGCCGCATCATTGGTGTGCAGCGTGGCCAGCACCAGGTGGCCGGTGAGTGATGCCTGAATGGCGATCTGCGCGGTCTCGAAGTCGCGGATTTCGCCGATCATGATGATGTCCGGGTCTTGCCGCAGGATGGCGCGCAGCGCCTTGGCAAAGTCGAGTTCGATCTTCGGGTTGACCTGGGTCTGGCCGACCCCTGGCAGCTCGTACTCGATCGGGTCTTCCACCGTCATGATGTTGTTGCGGCTGGCATCGAGTCGGCTCAGCGCCGCGTACAGCGTGGTGGTCTTGCCGGAACCGGTCGGGCCGGTCACCAGCACAATGCCGTGCGGTTGTGCCACCAGTTTTTCAAAACGGCGCAGCACCTCGCCCTGCATGCCCAGCGCCTCCAGACTCAGGCGGCCTTCGGATTTGTCGAGCAGGCGCAGCACGGCGCGCTCGCCATGGGCGCTGGGCAAGGTGCTGACCCGCACATCAACCGCCCTGGTGCCAATGCGCAGGGAGATGCGGCCATCCTGCGGCAGGCGGCGCTCGGCAATGTCGAGTTCGGCCATGATTTTGAGCCGCGAAATCAGCGCTGCGTGCAGCGCGCGGTTGGGCTGGACCACCTCGCGCAGCGTGCCATCAACACGAAAACGCACCGACGAATGGCGCTCGTAGGGCTCAATGTGGATGTCGCTGGCACCGTCGCGTGCGGCCTGCGTCAGCAACGCATTGAGCATGCGGATGATGGGCGCATCGTCAGCCGTTTCCAGCAGGTCTTCAATGGCTGGCAAATCCTGCATCATGCGCGACAGGTCGGCATCGCTTTCGACCTCATTGACGACTGCTGCGGCACTGGATTCGCCCTGCGCGTAAGCCGCGCTGATGCGCTGGACCAGCGCCGCTGGGCCTTCTGCCTGCAACTGGCTGTGCGGGTATTTGCGCAGCACTTCGGCCACTGCGGCTGGCGCAGACTGGGTGTGCAGCCACAAGGTCAGTTGTTCGCCATCTTCTTCCAGCAGCAACTGGTGGCTGCGGGCAAAGGCATAGGGCAGGGGGTAGCGCATGGCTTTTGGCGGCAGGTCAATTGGCGTTACGGTTTGGCGGGCACCAACGGTTCGGCCAGCGGTAACGCGGTCGGGCTGGCACCGGCCTTGCGCGTGGCAGCGGGCAACTGCGGCGACCCGATGGCAGGCATCATGGCGCTGGCTGGCGACTGGTTGTCTTGCAGCCCGGAGCGCATCAGCTCATAGCGGTCCAGCGACAACTTGTCCGAGTCCCTGGCATCACGCACCACCACCGGGCGCAAAAACACCATCAGGTTGGTTTTTTTGCGCGAGCGCGACTCGCTCTTGAACAAATTGCCCAACAGCGGCACGTCGGCCAGCCCCGGGATTTTCTCGGCGTTGCCCGAGTACTCATCCTGCAACAGGCCACCGAGCACCACAATGCTGCCATCATCGACCAGCACACTTGACTCAATGGTGCGCTTGTTGGTGGTCGGGCCATTGACGGCATTCACGGTTGAGGCCAGCACGCTCGAAACCTCCTGGAAAATGGTCAGCCTGACGGTGCCGTTCTCGCTGATTTGCGGTTTGATCTTGAGCGTCAGCCCCACGTCCTTGCGCTCAATCGTCTGAAACGGGTTGACGGTGCCGGTGGTCGATGTGGTATTGGTGAACTGGCCGGTGACAAAAGGCACGTTCTGGCCAATCACGATCTTGGCTTCTTCGTTGTCGAGCGTCAGCAAATTGGGGGTCGAGAGCACGTTGCCGCTGCCCGAATCTTCCAGAAAGCGCGCCAGAAAACCCAGCACGTAGATGCCGTTGGTTTTGATCGCCGCGCCAAAGTTGAGCCCGCGATCTGGCAGCACCGTGCCACTTTCGGCCCCGGTGGCCAGGTCAATGATGTTTTTGCCGCCAACGCCAAAGTTGGTGCCCAGCAGGCCAATCACGCTGTCACCGGAGCTGCCCAGCGCACCCTGCCACTGGATGCCGAAATCGGCCGACTTGTCCGTGCTGACCTCGGCAATCAGGCTTTCGACAAACACCTGGGCGCGCCGGGCATCAAGTTTGTCGATGACGGCGCGTAGTTGCCGGTATTGCGGCTCGGGCGCGGTGATGATGAGCGAATTGGTGGCGGCATCGGCCTGGATCTGGCCGCCGGTGCTGTGGGTCAGGGCGGTGGCGGCGGCAGTTGGTGCCCCGCCCGGCGTGGCCACCGGGGCGGCTGCGCCAGCGCGGGCCTCGCCACTGAGTGCCGCACGCAAGGTGGTGGCCAGTTTGGTGGCATCGGCGTTTTTCAGATAGACCACATAGATATTGCCGGCCGCGCCATTGCCGCCCTGGCTGTCGGGCTGGTCGAGTTTGGCCACCAGCGAACGCACCATCGCCAACTGGGCGGCATTGGCGGCCCGCAAAATCAGTGAATTGGAGCGCGGCTCGGCCACCAATATGGGCTTGTACCAGGTGTCAGCCTGCCCGGCCGGTGCCGCTGCGGCGTTGCTGCCGATCAGGCGCAGCACCAGCGGTGCCAGGTCAGACGCAATCGCATGCCTGAGCACAATCACTTCGACATCGGTGGCGTTGGCGACATCCATCGCGGCAATGATGCGCCCCAAACGACGCAGGTTGTCGGCATAGTCGGTGATCACCAGCGAGTTGTTGCCGGGGTTGGCATTGATGGTGTTGTTGGGGCTGATCAGCGGGCGCAGCACCGGCACCAGGTTGTTGGCCGACTCATGGTTGAGCCGGTAAATCTGCGTGACGATCTGGTTGCCCGAAGGCAGGCCAGCCGATTCGCCGCCGCTGACCGTGACCCCGGCTGTCTGCAGTTTGGCGTCGGCCTCGGGCACCACCTTGTAAAGCCCGGCCGACTCGACCAGGGTGAAGCCCTGCAGTCGCAGCGCCGCGACAAACTGGTTCATGGCGACAGCCGGGCTGACCGGCTTCTCAGTGACCAGCGTGATGACCCCCTTGACACGCGGGTCCACCACCACGTTGCGCCCGGTGATGCTGGCAAAGGTGCGCGCCACGGCTTCGATTTCGGCCGCCTGAAAATTCAGCGTGACCGGTTCGCCCGGCTTGCCCGCAGCCCCGGCCTGCGCCCAGGTATTGATGGAAAAAAGGCCGCCAGCCCCCGTCAATAAAGCGCTGACAGCTATCGATAAAATAGCATGTTGAAAACCGGTGGGTGGGGAGTGTGTCATGCAGTTTCAACTCAGGTTGATGATCGAGCGCGCACCGTTGCGTCGCCCGATGATGTTCAAAAGATTCGACAAGGCCGCTTGCGACTCGGGTGTGCTGCTGGCTTCGCCAACAAAGCGCAGCCTGCCGCCAACCCACTGACCACGGCCCGAAAGCTGCAAACTGCCGCTCTCGGTGGCCAGCAACAGCTCGGGTGTCGCGCCGCCGCTGAGCGTCAGGCGGTAGCTGCCCATGGGTCGCAATGTTGATAGCCGCGACGACAGGTCTTGCACGTCAAGTTGCGCGCGCCCGGCCACCTGCAGCCGCCCGCTGCTCCAGCTCAAGCCCAGCGCCTGGGTTTCGAGCAACAGTTGCCCCTGCAATTGCAGCGTGTTCCAGGGTGTGCCCAGGCCTGCCAGCGATTGCGCCGGCCAGTGCGACTGATGATCGGAAAAAACCATCTGCAAGCCGTTCCAGCGCGGCGACAGGTGCCAGCGCCAGGCTTGCGCCAGGCAGCAATCGGCTTGCAGTTGCAAGGCCAGGCCGGGGCTGGCCAGCGTTGGGCGCAACTGCCAGGCCAGTCGGCCGGGCAGGGCCGCGGCAGCGCTGCTGCCGGCACCGCCGCCCAGGCTCAGGCGGGCCGAGCCAGTCCACAGAGTGCCGCGCGCGTCCTGCAGCAGCAGCCGCCCGGCGCTGGCTTGTTGCAGGCCGCCAGCGAGCCAGCGCGCTGGCGCAAACAGCAGCAGACTGGCCAGCAAACCCAGCAGCACACCGGCCGCCGCCCAGCCCCAGGGGGTGGCGGCGCCTGCACGCGGCCGACGCACCACCCTGAGCACCGCCGCAGCGCTCTGGAAACGGGCGTTCGGTCGGCTGGCCATCACTGGGCTGGCAAGGTGAACACCAGGCTGCCGTCCCAGGCCCCGGAGGCGGCGCGTTTCAGGCGCGCCTCGCTGGCGGCCAGATGGGCGTTTTGCCGGGCTACCGACAACACCTGCACCAGCGCGCTTGCCTCAACACCCTTGAGCGTGACCGTCAGGCGGTCCATTTGAGTGCTGATCTGGGCGGCGCTGCCGAGCGGCTTGAGCGCTGCCTCAAGCGCACTGCGGGCTTCCCGCGCGTCGAGGGTCGGCAGTGCCTGCAGCGCCTGCGCCTGCGCCTGCATCTGCTGCATTTGCTGCAATTGCGTACCGAGTTGCTGGTGCTGCAGGTCGGCACGCTTGAGCACCGCCAAAGCCGGTGCCAGCGCCAGCCACCACAGCAGCGCCAGGCCAACCAGCGCCAGTGCCAGCAGCAGCAGACCTTGCTCGCGTGTGCTGGCCGCTTGCCAGCGCGCCTGCCAGGTGCCGCGCCAGTTCATCGCGCTGCCCCCGGCCCAATCAGCCATTGATCACCCTGAAGGCGGCCATTCAGGCCCGCTGACTTGAGCCCGTCAAGCAACCTTGAAACCGCCTTGGGGTCCATCTGCGGCCCCGTCAGGCGTAGCTCATTTGCTGCATATTCAATAGCTGTCAGCGCATAGCCATCAGGCGCTAGAGCCGAAAATGATGCCAAAATACTTTCCAGATCAGTGCTCGCCGGGTTGCCACGGCTGCGCTGCAGCAGCGCCACTTCACGTGCCATTTGCAGTGGCGCATCAACCACCACCGGGATTTTGGGAAAGGTGTCGGTCAGCACGCTGCGAATGTGCTGGCGCTGCGCCTGCAGGTTGGCCTGTTCACGCCAGGCCAAGGCGTTCAGCCCGAGCAGGTTGACCGCAAACAGCGCCAGCAGCGACCAGCGCGCGGCGCGCCAGGCGGTGGCACCGGCAAAGCCGCGCAAGCCCGCGGACAGAGAGCGCCAGCGCCGGTTGCGGCCGGTGCGGGCCAGCGCAAACTGGGCCAGGTCCCAGCGCGTCTGGGCCGCTTGCAGCAGGCGCTGGGCCACTTGCTGCAGTTCGACCGGTCGGTGAAACAGGGCTTCGGCCTGCGCTGCCACGGCAGGTTCGGCAACCACCCGGCAAGCTGGCTCCCCGACCACCGCGCTGGCATCGCCAGGCGCGGGCGCGCCCTCCAGCAAGCCCACCGTGGTGGCTGACAGCGTTGTCACCAGCACGCCGGTGCTGGCATGGCTGGCCGAACCCTGCCTGAGCAAGCCCACCAGTTGCGCGGCCTGCGCCTGCTCGGTGACGTAAATCGTGTCGGCCAACGCCTGCACGGAGAATTCCGGCACGATGCGTGTCACCACATGATCGGCCTGGGCCAGCGTCCGGAGGCCATCTTCAAGCCAACTGCGCGCACAGGCGACCACCCAGACCGGCGCGCTGGTGTCGGCTTGCGGCTGCAGGGCCAGGTGATACTGGGCCGGCTCGTCGAGCAACTGGTCTTCCAGCAGGCCGTCCAGAATGGCCCGCAAGCGCGTCGTGCCACGTTCGCCAAACACCTGGCGCGGCAAGCTGCCCTGGGGCAATTGCACCTGGTGCCAGGACAAGGCCCGGGCGGGCAGCAACAGCACCACCTCGCCGAGCCGCGTCGGCGTGGTCGGCAGCAAGGCCAGCGGCACGCTGGCGTGCGCCGACACGGTGCTGCCATCAGGGCTTTGCACATAGTCAAACAGCGCCGTCGGGCTGGCGCAGTCAATCGGTAAGGTGATGATCAGCAAGGACATGGAAGCCGCGAATCAGCCGGGATTACCAGGCTGCAGGTGTCCGACTCGGCCGCTTGTGGTGTGGCTGTGCAGCGCGACAGCCGCAGCTTCAAAGCTGCCTGCGCAGGTTGGCACGTCTTGACTCACTGACAAGTCAAGTCTTTGCAATTGCCGGGAAGAATTCAGGACAGCCATAGCGTCATTCGTCGCGCGGGTGTGACTCCCACAAACTCAAAATACTTCAGATGTTCCGTGGCAGTCGCGCCCCCGCGACGAAGGCTGTTCGATTCCAGTTGGTCGGGCTTGGGCAGGCCAGCCTTGTGGCATGGCTGCGCCTTGCATGAAGCAGCAAGTTGCGAGGTGCGACGACGATGCGGGCTGCTGCGCGCCAGCAGGCGCAATGCCGCCAGGCGCGTTGTCAGCAGTTCAAGCGGGTGCATCGCGCCGGGACCCCTTGGGTGAACCCCACCAAAGCTGAAAAAGCACATACTCATAAGGACTTACCGATGAAAACAAGCGGTCAACTGAGGAATCTGGGGTCATTGTAGGGGCCGGGCATCAGCGCCAACTTGCTCGCGCACCCGGCTGAGGGCTTTCACCTGCAGCCCGTCGCGCTGCAGCACCGACTGTTCTTGCAGCGTGGTCTGGCCCAGCTTGAGCTGCCCGGTGACGCTGAAAAAGCGCGAGGTCACGCCCTGCTCGGCAGAGTCGAATTGAACCTGCGGGTTGCCCACCAGCCGGTCGGCATCCATGATGGTGTCCATGTGGCGGGCCGCGCGTGCCTGCACCAGCGCTTGCGCCTGCGCCATGTCAAGCCCTTTGACACTGGCCAGCAACACCTCGGGCGGCGCGGTGTTGAGGTTGACCACGGTGCGCTCGGGCAGCACGGTGATGAAGGGCTGCAAGGTTTGCAGTGTGGTGGCTGACAGGCCCAGCCAGACCAGCTCTGGCACCGCCTGCGGCAGCAGCGCTGTCGCCGCGGTCACCGCCGCTGTCGCCGGTGTCGCCGACGCGGCCGACGAAGCTGGCGCAGCAGCGCCACTGGCCTGGGCGCGCAGCAGGGACTGGGTCAGCGCCAGCAGTTCCTGCTCGGGCAGATTCAGGTGTTTGAACAGGCGTGCCCAGACTGCGACCGTGGGCTGGTGCAGTTTGCCGTTGTCAATCAGGTTGGTGACATTCAGGCGGGCCTGCAGGTCAACGATGTGACCGGCCAGAAAAGCCTCTGACTCAGCGTCGTCACCTTCGGTCACCAGCGCCTGGCCGCGTTCGGCCGACAAAAAGGTGGACAGCCGTGCCGGGGCCAGCGGTACCGCCCAGGGTTCGGCCAGATGGTCGGCACCGCCCTGGCGTGCGTCTTCGCGCAGGATCAGCCGCGCCCAGTCCAGTGCGCCGGTCAAAATCCAGGCGGCCTGAACCCGGCTGCGCTGGGCTGACTCGACCTCGACACCGCGCCACTGCTGCCACAGCATGGCTGATGCCAGCGTGGCCACCAGCACCACCGTCAGCATGGCGGTCAAAATGGCGGCACCGCGCTGGCCAGCCCGGTTGACGAGCGGCCGGCGCCTCACCTGCTGCCTCCCAGCAGCGGCTGCACCCAGTCGCGCGTCAGGCTGCCGCCAAGCGCCTGCCCCGGCGGCAATTTCAGCAGCAGCCGCACGCCATCGGGCAGCGTTGCTGCGGTGCCGGTACCGGCAGCGGTGTCGCTGTCGGCGCTGGACAGCGGGTTGGTCCAGGCATTGCTGCGGTAATAAAAGATCTGCCAACTGTCCAGTGGCACGGTGCGCACTTCGCGCAGGTGGTCTTCATCGCTGGGGGTTTGCGCCCAGATAGCGGCTTTTTGCCAGGCCAAATCCAGGTCGGCGCGGTTTTGCAGCGGCGGCGACAGCCAGCGCAACCAGTGACCCTGCCCGTTGACCACCCGCAGCGCCCAGGCCACCACCCGCAAACCGTCAGCCGCATCGATGCTGCCACGGCGCAAGATGCGCAAGCTGCGGCCGTCCCATTCGAGGCCGGGCAGGTTCGGTTGCGGGGTCATCGCATCCAGATCGGCGCTCCATTGGGCCAGCGTGGCCTGCAGCGTCAGCACCTCGTCAGAGCGCTGCAGCAAGCGGCTTTGGGTGCGGCCAATGCCGTCAAGCCCGCGCCAGCTCAGAAGTGCCATCAAGGCCATCAGGCTGATGGCGACCAGCAGTTCCACCAGGGTGAAGCCGCCTGACCGGCGTGGCCTGTCTGCCTGCATCAGTAGCGCCCCACCACGGTGGTCAAGCGCCAGATCGGCAGCTCGGCATCGAGCACTCTGGCATCAACCCGGCGGAAGTTCGGATTCGGCGTGGGGCGCACCACCAGCTCCACCGTCAGCGTGCGCTCGGCCTGCTGGCACGGCACCTGGGTGTCACCGACACCGGGCAGTTGCCGGGCCAGCCGCAAGCGCACCAGTTCATTTTCAGCGCAGATTTGCGCCAGCAACATGTCAGACTGGCGCCCGGCATGGCGCGTTAGCGCGGCACTGGCCTGCAAACCGGCCATCAGGGCGATTGCCACAATGCCCAGCGCCACCAGCACTTCAACCAGCGTGAAGCCGCGCGCGCGCCGCGCAGTCTGGCCGACTCCTGCGGTTTGCACCAGACCAGCCATTACGGGGCATCCTGCGGCGCAAACGGTCGCAAGCCGTCGGTGGCGATGCGCACGTGCTGCTGCGGTCGGCTGACGCTACTGAGCAGCACGGTCTGGGGCTCAATGATCGGCTCTGGGCCGAGCAGCAAGGTATCGGCATTGGCTGGCGACGGCCTGGTGGTGGCGGCGACGCTGTTGCCGGAGGGCTCGATGCTGGCGCGCGTATCGGCATCGAGCCATTGGTCTGGCAAAGCCTGCTCGGCAGTCTCCTGGCTTGCGCCTTCAAAGCGAAAGCCTGACACGGTGACGCGCCAGCGCAGCGGTATGCCAAGGGCCTGCGAGCGTGCCCGGGCCGACTCCAGCAAGGCCACCAGGCGCTGGGCTTCGCGCTCCAGCCGGGCTTGCCCGCTGTCGCGCATGGCAAAGCCGACACCGGCCGAGGCCATCGCCACGATCGCCAGCACCACCAGCAATTCGAGCAGGGTAAAGCCGCGCTGGCGCATGCCTGACGAGGTTTTGCAATAAATTTTGGAGCAGGAAACAATCTGGGCATGGCCCGCAGAATTGGGGTCAGAGCCCAATGGAACTG
>DAOSLL010000038.1:0-14028 GCA_035368905.1 Rhodoferax sp. | reverse complement strand
CGGGCGCGGGCGCATTGGCTGCCGGGGTTGCCGTTGCACCCTGGGTGGCGGCAAGGCTGTGCACCAGCACGTCTTCCAGGCGGGCATCGCCACGCACCTGCAGCGCCAAACCAGCGCTTTGCTGGGCCAAATCAAGCTTGCCCTTGAAACTGGCATCAAGCCGCAGCGGTGCCACATTCAAGGCATCACCAAAATAGGCAGCCAGCGCGTGTGCTGGCAGCCGCTGTGCCAGCACATCGCCCTGAAGGCTCAGGGGGCTCAAGCTGCCAGTGCCGCGCCAGGACAGTTGGCCAGGCTCGGTGTTGCCGTGGCGCACCCGTGCTGCCAGCGTCAGGCCAAAAGGCTTGCCAGCAGCGCTGGAAAAGTTTTTAAGCTGCAGCGACAGGGCTGACAGGTCCAGCGCCACGGCCTTTCCATGGGCCATATCCTGAAAGCCCAGGCTTGCGTCTGACAGCGCAAAGTCTTGCACCGTGACCAGCCACGGCCGGGCCGCATCTGCTGGCGCGCCAGCGGAAACAGGAGCGACGGCTGCAGGCAGTGGCGCTGCTGCGGCGGCAGTGGTTTTGGTAGTGGTTCTGGTAGTGCCCGTGGCAGGCTGGGCTGACGGTGCCGCAGCCTGCACTGCGAGCTGGTCCTTGCGCCAATCTTCAAAGTTCCAGCGGCCCTGTGCATCGCGTGCCAGATGGCCTTGCGGCTGGTCCAGCCGCAGCCGGGCCAGCGTGACGGTTTGACGCGCCACATCGAGTTCAGCCGTCTCCAGCCGCACTTGTTTGATGCTGGCCAGGCGCGCCTTGCGGGGGTCGGACAACAGCAGCTTGTCCAGGGTCAGGCTGGGCACTTTCAGCAGGATTTGCGCCCCCGCGCCAGTCGCGCTGGCGGCCTTCCAGTTCAGTGCCAGTTCGGTCGTTAGCATCCCGTCGAGCGTGGGGATGAACTGGCTGGCCAGATAGGGTGCCGCCAGCGACAGCGGCAGGTCGGCCAGGCTGACGCTGACATCCGCCGCCTGGTCGGTTGCATCGCCCTTGAAAGTGAGCGTGGCCGAATTGAGCCTGCCAGCGCCCTGAAACGGCATCGGCTGGGTAAACGGCCAGGCCAGCGCCTGTGCCTGCAAGGTCAGTCCGGTCAATGCCAGGCGCACCGGCGCAGCAGCAGCATCGTCAAGCCAACGGATTTCACCGCCTTCAAGGGCAATCTGATCAATGCCAAGCTGCCATCCGGCAGGCCTTGCGTCTGCCCTGGTTTCTGCTTGTTTTTGGCCTGTAGCCCTTGCCCTGTCTGCGCTGGAAGCTACTGTTTTAGAAGCATTAGAAGGTGTCTGCTGGGCCTTTGCCAAGGCCAGCCAGTTCACCTGACCCTGCTTGTTTCGGTGCAGCGTCAGCAGCGGCTGCTGCCAGTCAACACGGCTCAATTGGGCCACCCGCTCAAGCGGGCGCAGCGACTTGAACTGCACCGCCAGCTTGTCAAACGCCAGCAGTTCGGGCACGGCCAATGCCGCCGTTCCTTTGCCTGTTGCCTGCAACTTCACGCCGCTGGCTGACAGCAGGCCGCTGATGGCAACATGGGGCTGCTGCGCTTGCTCAAACACCAGTTTCAGGTCAGCATCGATCACGGCCGAAGTCAGGCGCGCTGGCAGGCTGGCTGGCCAATAGCCCAGATAGGGTGCCAGGTCCAGCCGCTTGAGGGAAAACTGTGCCTCAGTCTTGCGGGTCTGCGCAAATGGCGTGGTATGCGCGGTCGAGTCAAACCGGCTGCCGTTCAGGTCAAACGCCAACAAGGGTTGCACCTGAACGTCTCGCAGCGCGTCGAGATTGCTGAGGAACGGCAGGCTGATTTTCAAAGCGCTCAGGCGGTGCACCTTACCCTGCGCGTCGTCGGTGAAATCCAGCCCGCCATCCTGCAACACCAGGTTGTACAAGGCAAAGCGCAGCGGTGCTGCATCCGGGTTGGTCGGTCGGCTGGCCAACCTGGTCAGCACATCGTCCACGTCGTAGCGACCCTGTCCAAGATGGCGCAACTGGAGCGCAGGCGACTCTATCGTCAGTGCATCGACCACCGGGGCCAGGCGCAACAGCGACTGCAGTTCCAGATCGAAATACAGGCGCTTGATGTGCACTTGGGGCTTGACGACCGGCTCACCTGCAGAAGCCGGTCGGTCGGTGGCGGTTGCGGCATGCGCAACCGCCAGGTCCTGAACATCGAGTTCCAGCGTCCAGGGCTTGAAGTCGATCTGCCCAATGCTGACCGCCCGGCCTAATTGCTCGCCCAGAAGCCTCTGGACTTGCGATTTGAGAATGGGCGGCACCGCCAGCCAGGCCAGCAGCCAAAGTAGCAGCAGACCAAGCACAAAGGCCCCGGCGCGGTGCAGCCATTGCTGCCGGGAAGGTGACAAACGGGAGAATATGGCGAAGTTCATGGCATAAATTTTGCGTGAATGAAGCGGCATTTTGCCGAGTGATCGACGACAGTTACAATTTTTTTTGACATAAGGAGTTTATTTGATATGGTTGACTTGGCATAACAAGTCCCCCTAGAATCCGCCAATCTTGAGTTACTCAGGATCTTTCAACCCGCTGCCGACTGTCGGCAACATCAAGTCTCTGCATCATCAAAGAAAGGATACAGCAGGATATTGATAGCGTAACAACCCAGGCGAGGCCTTGGTCGCGCTGTGTGTAACCCACGCAGCCCCCTTAACCCCGAGCAAGAAGGAAAAGCTATGTCAGCCACCCATACCATGACGATCCGCCTGCGACGCTTGACTACCGTCGTCACCAAAGGCTTTTTTGAAGTCACCCACAACAGCTTCGCCCTGATCGGCCTGGCTGTACTATTTGCCACCATGGCCTTGCTGGCTCGCCCCGAATTGCGTGAGTTGGGCGAAGTCAAACTGTTTGGCTGGCTGCAAGAGCGCCAGGTGATCGTCACCGGCCTGGTCAGTGACCCGGTGGCAAGCGAACGTGCCACTGCCACCGACCCGGCAGATCTCCCCAAGCAACAGGCCGCAGTCGCTTTCTGGCTGAGCAAAAAATACAACGTCGCGCCCGAACCGATCAGCGCGCTGGTGTCCGAGGCCTATGAAATTGGCAGTCAGACCCGGCTCGAACCAACCCTGATCCTGGCAGTCATGGCGATCGAATCAGGCTTTAACCCGTTTGCCCAGAGCCCGGTCGGTGCCCAGGGCCTGATGCAGGTGATGACCCGCGTTCACAGTGACAAGTACCAGAGCTTTGGCGGCAAGTTTGCCGCCTTTGACCCCTTTGCCAATTTGCATGTCGGTGTCAAGGTGTTGCAGGACTGCATCCGGGTCGCGGGCTCGGTTGAAGGTGGCCTGAAATACTATGTCGGTGCTGCCAATGTCGAGCTCGATGGCGGCTACGCTGCGAAAGTCATGGCCGAACACGCCAAACTGCAGCAAGTTGCACTTGGCCGCAAGCCACCCACCACATCAAATCCGAGCGCCCCGGTCATCCGCGCCTTGCCGCCTGCTGCTGCAGATGCGGCACCTGAAGCCGAGCCAGACAAAGTGGCCACGGTGGCCCTGCAATAAATCGGTCGGCTAAAATTCGCCTCGCACGCAACTGGCGATAGGTGCCCAACCCAATCGGGTCTTTGGGCGCTGAAGTGGGAACACCACGGGGGAGCGTGCCGCAAAACCTGTTTGGGTGATGCGTTTTGCCGTTCGCCTGGGCAGCCCTGTTTTCATGCACCATGACTCACAGGCCCATTGTCTTTAAGGACTGCCATGTTCAACCGCAATATTCTGATCGAGCAAACCGACCCCGAATTGTTCTCCGCCATTCAGGCTGAAAACGCCCGCCAAGAGCACCACATTGAGCTGATCGCCAGCGAAAACTATGCTTCACCGGCGGTGATGGCCGCGCAGGGCACGCAGCTCACCAACAAATACGCCGAGGGCTACCCTGGCAAGCGCTACTACGGCGGCTGCGAGTTTGTCGACATTGCCGAGCAACTGGCAATTGACCGGGTCAAGCAGATCTTTGGGGCCGAGGCCGCCAATGTGCAAGCGCATTGCGGTGCATCAGCCAACGAAGCGGTGTTTCTGGCTTTTCTAAAGCCCGGCGACACCATCATGGGCATGAGCCTGGCCGAAGGCGGCCACCTGACCCACGGCATGGCGCTGAACATGAGCGGCAAATGGTTCAACGTGGTGTCTTATGGCCTCGATGCCAGCGAAGCAATTGACTACGACGCGATGGAGCGCAAAGCCCATGAACACAAGCCAAAACTGATCATAGCGGGTGCCAGTGCTTATTCTCTTGCTATTGACTTTGCACGTTTTGCCAAAGTTGCCAAAGATGTCGGTGCCATCTTCATGGTTGATATGGCGCACTATGCCGGGCTGATTGCCGCTGGCATCTACCCCAACCCGGTGCCACACGCCGACGTGGTCACCAGCACCACCCACAAGAGCTTGCGCGGCCCGCGTGGCGGCATCATCTTGATGAAAGCGCAGCACGAAAAAGTCATCAACAGCGCCATCTTCCCCGGCCTGCAAGGTGGTCCGCTGATGCATGTGATTGCCGCCAAGGCAGTCGCCTTCAAGGAAGCATTGCAGCCCGAATTCAAGCTGTACCAGCAGCAGGTGCTGGTGAACGCCCGCATCGTGGCCGAAACCTTGACCGAACGCGGGCTGCGCATCGTCAGCGGCCGGACCGAATCACATGTGATGCTGGTCGACCTGCGCGCCAAGGGCATCACCGGCAAGGAAGCTGAAGCGGTGCTGGGCAGCGCCCATATGACGATCAACAAGAATGCCATTCCCAACGACCCCGAAAAGCCCATGGTGACCAGCGGCGTTCGCATCGGCACCCCGGCCATGACGACCCGTGGCTTCAAGGACGAAGAAGCCCGCATCACTGCGCATCTGGTCGCTGACGTGCTTGACAACCCAAGGGACAGCAGCAACATTGATGCCGTTCGCGCCATGGTCAACGCGCTGACTGCACGCTTTCCTGTTTACTCGGCGTGATCAGCCGTCCTGGCGAGGCACCCGGCAAGCTGGCTATTCGCATCATCCACCAGTCCTGGATTGCCACGCCTGGCATCATCACGCCAGCGGCGGCAGCATGAAATGCCCCTTTTGCAGCCATCCTGAGACCCAGGTCGCGGAGACCCGGGTGTCGGAAGACGGGGGTTTTATTCGCCGCAGACGCCGTTGTATGTCGTGCGAAAAGCGCTTCACCACCTATGAGCGGCCCGAGGTGACTTTTCCGGCGATTGTCAAGAAGGACGGGCGTCGCATTGAGTACGACCACAACAAGCTGCTGGCTTCCATGAAACTGGCGTTGCGCAAGCGCCCGGTCAGCACTGAACTGGTGGACAGTGCGGCCGAGCGCATCGAAGAACAACTGCTGAGCCTGGGCCTTCGTGAGGTGTTGTCGGCCCGCATCGGTGAACTGGTGATGCTCGAACTGAAGAAACTCGACAAGGTTGCCTACGTGCGCTTTGCCAGCGTCTACCGCAGTTTTGAAGACATTGACGAGTTCAAGGCGCTGGTCGATGAGGTGCGTCGCTGACCATTGAGTAAAGTCCAGGCGTGGCGCGCCCCGCTATCGGCTCGCGTTACGCCAGGCCCGGTTGCCGCACCGCGCTGACCGAATCGGCACCGCTGATTTACGGCAGCCGACCCCGGCGGCACGGCTGTCAGGCAGACTCCATCTCATCCCAGGCGCTGAGTGCATCGGCGGCGGTCATCAAGCCAGGGCCACCGCCCATGTAAACGCACACGGCAAGTGTTTCTTCAAGCTCGGCCCGGCTGCAACCGAGTCGGCGCAGCGCCTTGACGTGAAAGGCAATGCAGCCGTGGCAATGCTGGGTAATGCCAATGGCCAGTGCGATCAGTTCCTTGTTTTTGGCGCTGACCGCGCCCTCTGCCATGGATGCCTTGGCCAACTGACCAAAGCCCAGCATGGCTTCTGACTGCGACTTGCGAAACGGCCCCAGGTTTTCATTGATACCTTTAATCAGGCCAATGGCGTCAAACGTACTCATCAAACACTCCTTGAAACAAAAAATCAACCGAATTTGGCAAACAGCTTGCTGTACGGGCCTTTGAGCTTTCCCATTGCGTCCTTGACAGCGGCTTGGTCCTGGTTTTGCAATGCCGACTCCAGCCGGTCAACCGATTGCTTGACGGCATCCACCAGGGCCTGGAACTCTGCGTCTTTTGCCAGGCTCTCGGGTGCTTGTGTGCTCAGGCGTTTGGCCACATAGCTCAGGGCACCGGCTTGTGCCGTCATCACCAACAGACCCTTGGGCTGGGCCAGCAGGGCATTGCCGTCCACCAGAATGTGTTCCATCACCTCGTGGTAGGCGTTCATGTGGTCGCTGTAAACCACCACGTTGTTGCGTTTGCGCATGGCAGACATGATCTCGCGCGCTTCTTCCAGCGTGCTGTGGGCCGCCTTGAGGTCGTTGGCACTGATCTCGCCCTGCGCTTTGGCGTAAACCTTTGACACCGCCGCAACCGAGCTGGCAAAGGCCGGGTCACGGTCGTAAGGTGCGGCGGGTTTGGCAGCAAATTCGCTGCTGAGCTTGTCCCAGGCCTGCATCGCCTGCGTCAGCGCCTGCTGCGACTCGGCTTGCGAAGTGCCGTTGGTCTTGAACAGCGCCATGCGGTACGGGCCATTGGCAGTTTGCATGGCTTGCGTCACCGCGTCTGCGGCTTGCGCCAGCGGGCCGAGGCACAGCAGCAGCGCCAGGCTGACGGCTTTGAGTGCCTGTTGCGAGGGGTTCAACATGGTGATTTCCTTGAGTTGCTTGCAAAAACCCCGGTGTGCGTCCGGCGGGTCAAGCCGATGCTGCGCGCCAGTGCAGGCATTGTATAGATCAGTGTTGACTGATATTTTGATCTGGATCAACGGTGACAAACCGTTGAAATATTGAATTGATAGCTGGCAGCGCTTTATCCATAAGGGCTGGGGGCACTTTTAGTGAACTATTCCTCAATCTTTTTGTCGTCTGTAAAAAGGCAGACTCATGGCAAAGGCGGGTGCGCCAGCACGCAAGACGGCAAATCCCGCCAGCACAACCCCGAAATGGACGGCAAAGGCCTTATGTGGGCCGCTGATTTGCTCTTATTTTTATAGCTTTCAGCGCTCGCATTGATTGGGCTACAGCCTGATTTGGTGCTGAAAATGAAATCGCACCACGGGTCGCTGCATGGCGATCTGCCTGGGTCGAGCGCTACCGCCGCCCGGGTCCATTGGTTGCCGCCGATGGCGCTCTGACGGGACCGACCTTTACCCTGATCATTGCGGGTTGAAAGCGACTGCCGGTGGCAGATGCGGCCTGACTGCGGTATCGTGCCAGCATGACAATTTCATTTTTCAAGCTGGGCTGGCGCTCTTTGACGCGTGATTTGCGCGCCGGTGAGCTGCGTTTGCTGATGGTGGCGGTCACGCTGGCGGTAGCCGCACTGACTGCGGTGGGTTTTTTCGCGGACCGCCTCAAGAGTGGCTTGCAGCGTGATGCACGCCAACTGCTGGGCGGCGATGCCGTGGTGGTCAGTGACAACCCGACCCCGGCTGCGTTCCTGGCGCAAGCCCGAACGCTGGGCTTGCAGCAGGTCCAGACCCTGACCTTCCCGACCATGGTACGCGCGCCGGATGCGCAAGGCGGACAGAGCAACTTGGTGGCCCTGAAGGCGGTGCAGGCCGGTTACCCCTTGCGCGGCAATTTGCGCATCAGTTCCACACCTGGCTCCGCCGGTGCACTCACGCGTGCGGTGCCAGCGCCCGGCCAGGTCTGGATTGAACCGGCATTGCTGGAGGCCTTGAACCTGCGCCTGGGAGACACCCTGTTGCTGGGCGACAGCAGCCTGCAAGTTGCCCAGTTGATCGTCACCGAGCCGGACCGGGGCGCGGGTTTCATGAACTTTGCACCGCGGGTGATGGTCAACCTGGCCGACCTGGCTGCCACTGGCCTGGTTCAACCCGCCAGCCGCTTGAGTTACCGCATGGCGGTGGCCGGTGAAGAGCAGTCGGTGCAAGCGTTTGTCGATTGGTCGCAGGCGCAGGTTCAGGCCCGCGCCGCGCGCGGTTTGCGGGTCGAAGCCTTGCAGGGCGGTCGCCCGGAACTCAGCACCACGATGGAGCGTGCGGAGAAATTCCTGAATCTGGTCGCCCTGCTGGCGGCGCTGCTGAGCGCGGTGGCAGTGGCGCTGGCGGCGCGCGGTTTTGCTGCCAACCACCTCGACGACTGTGCCATGCTGCGGGTGCTGGGTTTGCCGCAGCGCACCATCGCTGCGGCCTACAGCTTTGAGTTTGTGCTGATCGGCCTGCTGGCCAGCGCGGTTGGCGTGGCGCTGGGGTTTGCCGTTCACTATGGCTTTATCGCCTTGCTGGCTGGTCTGGTGGATGCCGGTTTGCCGACACCCGGCATCTGGCCGGTGCTATTTGGCCTTGGCATGGGACTGACCTTGCTGCTGGCTTTCGGGCTGCCGCCAGTGCTGCAATTGGCACAAGTGCCGCCGCTACGGGTGATCCGGCGCGATGTCGGCAGCCTCAAGCCAATCTCGCTGCTGGTGTTGGGTCTGGGCGTGGCCGGATTTGCCGCGCTGCTGATGGCTGCCAGCAGCGATGTCAAGTTGGGCCTGATTGCGGTTGGCGGCTTTGCTGGCGCAACGCTGCTGTTTGCCGCCTTAAGCTGGCTGGCGGTCAAGCTGCTGCGGCGTTTCGTCAACGACACCACCGCCCCGACCGCATTGGTGCTGGCAACCCGGCAAATCTCGGCCCGCCCGGCTTTTGCCGTGGTGCAGGTCAGCAGTCTGGCGGTCGGTCTGCTGGCGCTGGTGCTGCTGGTGCTGCTGCGCACCGATTTGATCAACAGTTGGCGCCAGGCATCGCCCGCCGATGCGCCAAACCGCTTTGTCATCAACATCATGGCCGATCAGGCTGGTGCCTTTTCCCAAACGCTCAAAGACGCTGGCGTGCTGCAGTTTGACTGGTTTCCAATGATTCGTGGCCGACTGGTGGCCATCAACGACCGCGATGTCAGCCCGGACGACTTCATCGACGAGCGCGCCCGCCGGCTGATTGACCGCGAGTTCAACCTGTCGCACAGTGCCGCTCTGCCCAAGCAAAATCTGGTGGTGGCCGGGCGTTGGCAGGACGACGAGGCGGGTGCCATCAGCATCGAGGAAGGCATTGCCAAAACCCTCGGCCTGTCGATTGGCGACCGACTGCGTTTTGATGTCGGTGGCGTGCCAACCGACTCCAGGATCACCTCGCTGCGCAAGGTGGACTGGGGTTCCATGCGGGCCAACTTCTATGCCATGTACCCAGTCGGCAAGCTCGACGATTTGCCCGCCACCTACATGAGCGCTTTCAAGGCACCGGTCACAGCCGGGTTCGATAACGCGCTGGTGCGCCAGTTTCCCAATATCACCAGCGTTGACATGACTGCCACCATTGCCCAGATTCAGCGGGTGCTCGATCAAGTGGTTGGCGCGGTGGAATTTCTGTTTGCCTTCACCCTGGCGGCCGGGCTGGTGGTGCTGTTTGCGGCAGTCACCGCCACCCGCGAAGAGCGCGCGCGTGAGTTCGCCATCATGCGCGCGGTCGGGGCCCGCGCCAGTTTGCTGCGCCAGGTGCAGCGCATCGAGTTGATCGGTGTTGGCTTGCTGGCGGGCTTGCTGGCCTCGCTGGTGGCCAGCGTGGTGGGCTGGGCATTGGCGCGCTATGTGTTTGAGTTCACCTGGGTGGTGTCATTGTGGGTGCCCTTGCTGGGTGCGCTGGCCGGTGCCGTGCTGGCGCTGGCGGCGGGTTGGTGGGGCCTGCGCGACGTGCTGCGCCGTCCGGTGGTGCAGACCCTGCGCCGGGCCGCACAGTAGGGTTGCGACATCCGGCACTGCGGCCGGTTGTGCCAGCAGCTTGCAACGCAAGGCCAGGCGAACAGGGTGTCGGGTGCCTTCACCGCGCCTTCTCTGAGCCGGGTCAAGACCGGCAAAATGGCTGCCCGATTGCGTGTGAGACAATCTTGCGGCCCTGACGTATGGCAGGGCTCCTTGAAGTTTTTCACGTGAATCTCAACGCCAAAGTCACCCTCTTTTTCGTCAGCATTGCCGCCGGTCTGCTGGTGGTGCTGATCGCCATCAGCGTGTACGCGTTACGCAGCTTTTCCATCACCTCTGCCACAGAGCACATCCGTACCGCCGGCGAGATTGTGCGGGTGCACCTGACCGAATCCATGATCAATGGCGTGATCGACAAGCGTGAACGTTTCTTGTTGCGTTTGGTCGAGATTCAGGGTCTGAAATCGGCGCGCGTGATTCGCTCGCCTGAAGTGGCAAAGCAGTTCGGCCAGGGCCTGGCGGTCGAGTCGATTGCCGATGAGATTGAACTGGCGGTGATGCGCGAAGGCAAGGCACGCTTTGAACTTTTGTCCCGAAGCGACGAAACCGTCTTTCGCGGCACCATCCCCTATATTGCCACCGCGACCGGCACGCCCAACTGCCTGCAATGCCATCAAGTACCGGAGGGCACGGTGCTAGGTGCTGTCAGCATGAGCATGTCGATTGATGCACTGAAAGAAAAGGCCCTCTTCACCATCGCCAGCATTGCCGGGGCGGTGATCGTTTTTTCTTTGCTGATGATTTTGCTGCTGCGTCGGCTGCTGCGCCCCATCTCGGACACCGCCAATGCGGTCGAAGATGCGGTTCAGCGTGCGTTGCTGGGTGACTTCCAGGCCCAGGTGGAGAAGCGCACCAGCGATGAGATCGGACAGATTGCCACCGACATGAATCGCCTGCTGGGCTTTCTTGACAATGGCCTCAACCGCATCGGCAGCCATGTGGCACGCCTGACCGAACGCACCCCGGCCCCAGGTGAAAACCTGCTGACGGCGACCATTGACATGGTCGAAGGACTGACCAAAGCAGCGCATTTCAAGCAAGCCATTGAAGAGGATGAATCCAAGACCGAAATCTACCGACGCCTGGCCAACACCCTGAAAAACGAATTCAGGCTGACTGAGTTCTCGATCTATGAGGTCAGCGGCAACAAAAAACAGATGAAGCCCATTTTGGTCGATGGCGAAGCTGCCGATAGTTGCCGCTGGTGTAACCCGCAGATTCTGGTGCGCCCGGAAGCCTGCCGGGTGCGCCGCACCGGTCACCTGGTCAATGGCATTGTTCACGCTGACATCTGCAACAGCTTCATGCCGCCGGCCGAACTTGGGGATCGCCGCCATTTTTGTTTTCCGGTGATCCAGTCGGGTGCTGTGGGCAGCGTGGTGCAGTTGCTGGCTGGGCCAGCCGATCAGCAAACCTTGCAGGACAAGACGCCGTTCATCAATGTCTATCTGCGTGAAGCCGCCCCGGTGCTGGAAACCAAACGCCTGATGGAAAGCCTGCGCGACTCAACCCTGCAGGACCCGATGACCGGCCTGCACAACCGCCGTTTTCTGGAGGAGTACGTTGATACCCTGGTTGCCAATGTGCAGCGCAAGAGCGCCCATGTGGCGATCTTGATGCTTGACCTGGATTACTTCAAGATGGTCAACGACACCTACGGCCATGATGCCGGTGACGCAGTCCTTAAAGCCCTGTCCACGGTGCTGAAACAGTCGGTCCGCGCCTCAGACCTGGTGATTCGCTATGGTGGCGAGGAATTCCTGATCATTTTGGTTGACAGTGCTGGAGAGGCGGCCGACCGGGTGGCCGAAAGCATCCGTCTGGCAGTTGAAGGTCTCAAGGTCAAAGTCGGCACCATAGAGTTGTGCAAGACCATTTCGATTGGCATTTCAGATTTTCCAGCCAACAGTGAAACTTTCTGGCAAGCCGTCAAGTTTGCCGACATTGCGCTCTACCAGGCCAAGGAACAGGGGCGCAACCGTGTCATTCGCTTCAAGCCCAGCATGTGGGCCGACACCAAGGACTATTAGGCAAAATAGGGCTCTAGCCCTTGACCAGATTGCGCAGGCAGCTACTTATTTTGTAGTGTTTTGCGACTGCCTGGGTAGCCCGCGCTGGCAGACACAAGCCACAAGGCGGGTCTGAATTGACCTTGCCAGTGCCTTTGCTGACAATTTGTCCATTTCTCTTTCCATTTCTCAATCATTCGTGTCCGCACCCTGGCATCGACTTTGCAAGCGCAAGGCAAGACCAGACAACAACGACAGGGATGATTTGGCAATGGCATTGGAAATCGAGTCAGACACAAACTCCGCCACAGCCCTGGCACTTTTTACCCGAGCGAGAACGCCGTGACCAATCCAAGCCAATTTACCCAAGGCCGCCAAGTCAGCAGCCCAGCCGCCGCTGACATGCTGACAACTGCCATCACCGCCCATGGCGGGGCCGAACGCTGGCAACAAGTGGCAGTGATTGAGGCAGCGCTGTCGTCATATGGCTTGGCGTTTTCCATGAAACAGCAAGGCTCGGCCCTGAAGAACCTGAGGATTTCGGTTTACCCGCACCAGCAGCGGGTAACTTTGGGCGGTTTTGCCAAGCCGGAATGGTGCGGCATCTGGACACCGCAACAAGTTCTCCTGCAAGATGGCGACGGCAAGCTGGTAGCGCAGCGCGACAACCCTTACGCCGCCTTCTTCACCCTGAAAAAGCGGCTGGCCTGGGACAAACTCGATATCTTGTACTTTGCTGGCAAGGCGCTTTGGAACTACTTGTGTTTTCCGTTTTACCTCGCGAATGAAGGCGTGACCCTGACCGGCATCGATGCTGGCGGTGAAAGCGGCTCGCGCATGTTGCGTGCCGAATTTAAACCTGCCGTGCCATCCCATTCGGTACTGGAAACTTTCCATATCGATGATGCCGGCCTGCTGCTGCGCCATGACTACACCGCCACGGTCATCGGCTCCTGGGCCACAGCGGCCAACCGCTGCCTGAACTGGGAGCGGGTCGACGGCTTGCGCTTTTACACCCGGCGTCGCGTGACACCGCGCTTTGGCGACCAGCTTGTGCTGCCCGCGCCGATGCTGGTCTGGATTGAATTAACCGATATCCGGGTGATCAACAAGCCAGAAGAACACGCGGCCAGATGACCCTGGTTGGCATCTGATTGCATTTTTTGAATCATCCATTTCCTTGCTATCTTGCCTTGTTATCTTGCCATGCCTCGCCCTGCCTTGCCCTGCCATGCGTTTGCATTGCCTGTGGCAGGGTGCCAAGACACGAATGATCTGGAAATGCAATGAAGTGGCACTTTTTACTATCTTTATCGAAGCTGTCAGCGCAATACCCGCAAGGGCTAGAGGCTAATTTGGCTTGAAATTTTGCGCGCCGCCGGGTCTTTCCAGCAAGACGCACCCAGCAACACCAGTTGCAGTTGCAGGACAAAGTTCTCGGTCATTTGCGCCTCCAGCAAAGGCTGACCGGGTGGCAAATCCAAAATCTCGGGCGCTGCTGCAAGCATGGTGGTCACGATCAGCCCGCAGACCATTTGCAGCGTGCTAGTGGGCATGTCGGGGAACATGCCGAGACGGCGGAAGTCCTGCGCCATTTCATTGGTGAATTGATTCACGTCTTGGCGAATGGCCAGGCGCAGGCTGCGGCTACCGCCCGAGCGCTCGCTGGAGATGAACAGAAACTGCAAGCGGTTTTGCCTGACGTACTCCAGATAAACCTGAACCGAGCGGTGCACCATGGCGTTGGGAGCCACCCCGGTCTGACGGGCCTCACGCAACAGGCGGCGCAAGGTGATGCCAAGCTGCTCCACCAATGCCAGCCCCAACTCATCGACATTGCGAAAATGGCGGTAAAAAGCATTCGGCACCAGGTCCGCTTCGCGCGCGATCTCGCGAATTCCCAGACTGGTAAAACTGCGCCCCTTGCCAATCAAGGCCAGAGCGGCCTGCACCAGGCTGGCACGGGTGATATCTTTGCGTTCACTGCGGGTCAGGGCGGGTTGGCCAACGGGCTGGGAAATTGGCATGGCGGTTGATTGATGGCTACCGGCGGATTTTAGCAAAAAGCACTTTTCATCAATGAAAACATGGACTTAGGATGTGGTCGGGAATAACTCCCCGTTTTGCACCAAGGAGTTGGGATGC
>DAOSLL010000037.1:0-14054 GCA_035368905.1 Rhodoferax sp. | reverse complement strand
TGTTTATCAAGGGCTAGAGGCCAATTTACCCAAGAAAATAGAGCATGATCACCTTTTACAACCAGCAGCACGCCCAGCACCAGGGCAAGCTTGAGATGTTTCGTGGCGAACTTGTGCCGTGCTTTGAGGTGCCTGCGCGGGTTGAACATGTGCTGGCTGAGTTGCAGCGGCGCAAGTTCGGTCCAGTCGATCCACCCGAGGCCTTTGACATCAGCGCATTGACCGGCATCCACAGCCCGCGTTACCTCGATTTTCTGGCGCACGCCTGGGATGAGTGGGTGGCGCTGGATGCGGCTAACGCGGTGCGCGACGCACTGCCCTCGGTATGGCCGGTGCGCACACTGCGATCTGATCGGCTGCCGACCAACTTTGCCGCGCGCATGGGTTTGTTTTCGATGGATGCAGGCACGCCCCTGACCTCTGGCACCTGGGAGGCAGCGCGCACCGGAGCCGATTGCGCGCTGAGCGCTGCCAAAGCGCTGGCAGGCGGTGCGCGCTCGGCCTTTGCCCTGACTCGTCCGCCTGGGCACCATGCCGGGGCTGACTTTTTTGGTGGCTATTGCTTTTTGAACAATGCCGCTTTGGCCGCGCAGGCTTTGCGCGACCAGGGCTGCGAGCGGGTCGCGGTGCTGGACATTGACTATCACCACGGCAATGGCACGCAGGCCATTTTTTACGAACGAGCTGACGTTTATTTCACCAGCATCCATGGCGATCCGCACACCGAATACCCGTTTTATCTGGGTTACGCCGATGAGTTGGGTGCGGGAGTGGGGTTGGGTTTCAATCGCAACCTGCCCTTGCCTCGTGGCAGCGGATTTGGTCTATGGCGCGCCGCGTTGGCTGCGGCCTTGCAAGATATCGACAAATTTGCTGCGCAAGCGCTGGTGGTGTCCTTGGGTCTGGACACCTTTGCTGGCGATCCGGTGGCCGGTTTTCAACTGCAAAGTGACGACTATCTGGCCGTTGGTGCAGATATCGCAGGGGCTGGCTTGCCCACCGTGTTTGTGTTTGAGGGCGGTTATGCCATAGCCGACATGGGGGTCAACGCAGTCAATGTGCTGCAAGGCTTTCTGCAGGCGCATCGGGCATAAAAAAAGGACTGGCAGCGATGCGCTGACAGTCCTTGACGGTACAACCCCGGCAACGCCGGGGTTGTGAAGCCGCTTAGTGGCCGGAGGCTGACGAGGAGCCAATGCCGGTTTCTGAACGTACTTCTTGCGCCGGGTAGCCAGCGCGGTCAATCACGGCACGCTCGCCACGGTCCATCAGCGACACCAGCCAGATGGTGATGAAGGCGGCTGGAATCGAGAAGATGGCTGCCGAGTTGTACGGGAACCATGCCGAGCCCTTGGGATACAGCATCACGGCTTCCCACACGCTGGCTGAACCAATGGTCAGCACAACGGCCATGATCAGGCCAACAAAGCCACCGGTCACAGCACCCTTGGTGGTGCAGTCTTTCCACAGCACCGACATGAACAGCACCGGGAAGTTGGCCGAGGCGGCAATCACGAAAGCCAGCATCACCATGTAGGCGACGTTTTCTTTCTCGAAAGCAATGCCCAAAGTGACGGCAATGACACCCAAAGCCACGGTGGTGATCTTGGATACGCGCAACTCATCAGCCTGGTCAACCCGGCCCTTGCGCCATACGGAGGCGTACAAGTCATGTGACACGGCCGAGGCACCCGACAGCGTCAAGCCAGCTACCACCGCCAAAATGGTGGCAAATGCCACGGCCGAGATAAAGCCCATGAACAGATTGCCCCCGACTGCCTTGGACAAATGCACCGCCGCCATGTTGCCGCCGCCGTTCAAGCCCTTGGTGATGTCGCCACCCACAAAGTAGTCTGTCGGGTTGGGAATCAGGTTGGTAATGGCACCAAAACCGATGATGAAGGTCAGGATGTAGAAGTAGCCAATCCAGGTGGTGGCCCAGCCGACCGACTTGCGGGCTTCCTTGGCACTAGGCACGGTAAAGAAGCGCATCAGGATGTGCGGCAGACCAGCAGTACCAAACATCAGTGCCATGCCAACTGAAATGGCAGAGATCGGATCCTTGATCAGCGCGCCAGGAGCCATGATGGCATCCTTCTTGGAGTGCACTTCAATCGCCTTGACAAACATCGCCTCAGGCGAAAAACCGAACTGCATCAGCACCGCGCCAGCCATGAAGGTGGCACCGCCGAGCAACATGCAGGCCTTGATGATCTGTACCCAGGTGGTAGCCGTCATGCCGCCAAACAGCACATACATCATCATGATGGTACCCACCAGGATTTCAGCGTATAGGTACTCCATGCCAAACAGCAGCTTGATGAGCTGGCCGGCACCGACCATCTGGGCAATCATGTAGAAAGCCACCACCACCAGCGAACCGCTGGCCGCAAACACGCGAATCGGTGTCTGGGCAAAACGGTAACCGGCCACGTCGGCAAAGGTGAACTTGCCCAGGTTGCGCAGGCGCTCGGCCATCAGGAAGGTGATGATTGGCCAGCCGACCAGCCAGCCGATCGAGAAGATCAGGCCGTCAAAGCCGTTGGCGAACACCAGCCCTGAAATGCCCAGAAACGAGGCTGCCGACATGTAGTCGCCCGCAATTGCCAGGCCATTCTGAAAGCCGGTAATGCCACCACCAGCGGTATAGAAGTCTGCCGCACTTTTGGTTTTGGCAGCCGCCCACTTGGTGATCCACAGCGTGGCCAGCACAAATGCGCCAAACATGACGATGGCGGTCCAGTTGGTGGGTTGCTTGGTGGCCTGCCCCAGGTCAGCACCGGCCGCGTAAGCACCGGCAGACAGGGTCAGCAAAGACAGCAGCGCAAGCGCGCCCTTGGGGTTAAATAATTTGGTCATTTCGCTGCCGCCTTGATGACTTGTGATGTCAGGTCGTCGAACTCGCTGTTGGCCCGACGGACATAAATGTTGGTGATGATGATGGTGAACAGAATCACACCAATGCCCAGCGGCATGCCGAGCGTGATCACACCCGAGCCAATCTTGCTGGCCAACAGCGGCTTATTGAAGGCCACCAGCAAAATGAAGCCGTAGTAGGCAAACATCATCAAGAACGTTAGCGTCCACCCGAAGGTGTGCCGCTTGGACTTGAGCTCCTGGTACTTGGGGTTACTGGTAACCCTTGCAACCAAATCGTCCTGCATAAAAGTGTCTCCTATTAAAAATGTGACCGGCGCGAGGCTAAATGACAGTTCTTACCAATTGCTGACCGCAAAAACCAGTCAACGACAGTTTCGTCAACAGGTGCAGTCGTTTGGATGCCAATCCCGCAGAGCACCAAGGGGAATTGGGCTGATCGCGCATTCCTGGTGCATTGAGCTTCCTTTGCAGGCATATACAAACAATAGCAAACTAATCATATTGCTATTGGCCTAATGGCCATTTTCATTGGTGAGAATGACGACCTGCGGACAACAAGCTCGGCCTGTTTTGCCGGGCAAAGTCTTTTGACTCGGTGTTTTCCCTAGGTTTTTGCCCCAATTCGGGCATGCGGGCTTTCAGTGGTGGATTCATGCGACAAGACAATCAATAATCCATGCGGCAACAGGTGAGCCATCGAGTTTTGGCGAGCCCCAGTTTCAGCCCATTACAGGAGACAAAGACGTGTTCAACGGAATCGATGCACAGCGCCTGCTGGCCCTGTTTGGCTGCGGCTGTCTGCTGCTGAATTTTCCGCTGTTGGGCCTGTGGGATGTCAACACCACGGTTTGGGGCGTGCCGCTGTTTCCGGCCGCGTTGTTTGCGCTGTGGGCGCTGCTGATTCTGGCCCTGGCCTGGCTGATGGAGCGACGCGGCCAGGGCCCACAGGACGACTGACATGCTGCAGCCTGCACTGGTCATTGGGGCTTCGTTTGCCTACCTGCTGCTGCTGTTCGCGGTGGCCAGTTTTGGCGACTGGCGGGCCGCGCAGGGGCGCTCCATCATCGCCAACCCCTGGACCTATGCCTTGTCGCTGGCGGTGTATTGCACCGCCTGGACCTACTTTGGCAGCGTCGGGCGGGCGGCTTCGGGCGGGGTCTGGTTTTTGCCGATTTATCTCGGGCCGACCCTGGCCATGATGCTGGGCTGGCAGGTGATGCGCAAGGTGATCCGCATTGCCAAGACCTACCGCATCACCTCGATTGCCGACTTCATTGGCAGCCGCTATGGCAAAAGCCCGCTGCTGGCCGGTCTGGTGACGCTGATTGCGGTGATCGGCATCGTTCCCTACATTGCCTTGCAGCTCAAGGCGGTATCGGCCGGCTATGCCTTGCTGACCACATCACCCGGCACCGGCGCGGCAGTATCGGTGCACTGGAGTCAGGACAGCACGTTTTACATGGCGCTGGCGCTGGCCGGCTTTACCATGGTGTTTGGTGCCCGCCATCTGGACTCGACCGAACGGCACGAAGGCATGGTGGCGGCAATTGCCTTTGAGTCGGTCATCAAGCTGGTGGCTTTCCTGGCGGTTGGGCTGTTTGTGGTGTACGGCCTGTTTGATGGCCTGGCCGACCTGTTTGCGAAAGCGCTGGCAGTGCCCGCGCTGGCCAATTTGCTGCGGCTCGACCAGGGCGGTGGCTTTGCCTGGACCCAGTGGTTTGCGATGACCCTGCTGTCGATGTTCTCGGTGATTTTTTTGCCGCGCCAGTTTCAGGTGATGGTGGTGGAAAACGTGCGCGAGGTCCATTTGCGCCGCGCCGTCTGGGTGTTTCCGCTGTACCTGCTGGCAATCAACCTGTTTGTGCTGCCGATTGCCCTGGGCGGCTTGCTGTATTTTGGGCCGGGCCAGATGAACGCGGACAACTTTGTGCTGTCGCTGCCACTGGCCGCCGGGCAGCATGCGCTGGCCTTGCTGGTGTTCATTGGCGGGCTGTCGGCGGCCACCGGCATGGTGATTGTGGAAACCATTGCGGTGTCAACCATGGTGTGCAACGAGCTGGTGGTGCCGCTGCTGCTGCGCACCGCGCATTTTCGCCCCGATGCCGGGCACGACCTGACCCGCCTGCTGCTGGGTATTCGGCGGCTGGCCATTTTGGGTGTGCTGGTGCTGGGCTACGGCTACTTTCACCTGGCCGGCGAGGCTTACGCGCTGGTCAGCATCGGGCTGATCAGCTTTGCCGCAGTGGCGCAGTTTGCCCCGGCCGTGCTGGGCGGCCTGTACTGGAAAGGTGCCACCCGCCGGGGCGCGCTGGCGGGCTTGCTGGCCGGGTTCCTGATGTGGTCCTATACCTTGATGCTGCCCTCGCTGTCCAAGTCGGGCTGGCTCGATGAGTCATTTTTGACCCAGGGCCTGTGGGGCCTGGCGTGGTTGCGGCCCGAGCAGTTGTTTGGCCTGAAGGGGCTTGACAACCTGACCCACTCGCTGTTTTGGAGCTTGCTTGTCAATGCCGGTGCCTACCTTGGCTTGTCGCTATGGCGCGCCCCTTCTGGCCTGGAGGCCAGCCAGGCGCTGCTGTTTGTCGATGTGTTCGAGCGCACCAGCAGCCGCAGCCCGGTGTTCTGGCGCGGCAGCGCCAAAGTGCCTGATTTGCTGCGCCTGTGCGAGCGTTTTCTGGGGGCGGACAAGGCGCAGGCCTTGTTTGACGGCTACGCCCGGCAAGCGGGCGTGCGGGTTGCGTCGGCCATTGTGGCCGATGCCCATCTGGTGCAGTTTGTCGAAACCCAGCTCGCCGGGGCGGTCGGCAGCGCCTCGGCCCGGGTGCTGGTGGCCTCCAGCGTTGAAGAGGAAACCCTGACCCCCGAGGATGTGCTGCGAATCCTGGACGAAACCTCGCAACTGCGCGCGCATTCGCTCGAACTCGAGGAAAAAACCGCCTCGCTGGAACGCGCCACCAATGAGCTGCGCACCGCCAATGAGCAGCTCATGAGCCTGGACCGGTTGAAAGACGACTTCATGTCGTCGGTGACCCACGAACTGCGCACGCCGCTGACCTCGATCCGGGCGCTGGCCGAGCTGATGCGCGATGAACCCGACATGGAGCTGGCCCAGCGCAGCCAGTTCATGACCATCATCGTCAGCGAGACCGAGCGGCTGTCACGGCTGGTGAATCAGGTGCTCGACATGGCCAAGATCGAATCTGGCCATGCCGAGTGGCATGCCGAAATGGTTGACATGTGCGCGCTGGTGCAGCAGGCCGTGGTGACCACGGCAGAGATGTTCCGGGAACGTCAGATTGTCGTCGCGCTGGACTTGCCACAGCAGGCACCGGTGTTGCTGGCCGACCCTGACCGGCTGATGCAGGTGATGCTCAACCTGCTGTCCAATGCCGCCAAGTTTGTGCCGGTGCCAGGTGGTCGGGTTGGTGTAAGCCTGCGCCGTGACGATAGCGGGGTGACGGTGGCCGTGCAAGACAACGGACCCGGCGTGACGGCTGGGCAGCAGGCCTTGATTTTTGAGCGTTTTCGCCAGGGCGGCGACACCAGCAACCGACCGCAGGGAACCGGCCTGGGCCTGCCGATCAGCCGACACATCGTGGAGCATTTTGGCGGGCGGCTTTGGCTCGAATCAGATCCCCCCAATGGGGCGGTTTTCCTGTTTTTCCTGCCCATCACCCCGGCCTAGAATCATCCATGACACCATATATATATATACAAAGAGAGACACGGAGACAGACATGAGCCAAAAAATACTGGTGGCCGACGACGAGCCCAATATCGTGATTTCCCTGGAGTATCTGCTCAAGCGCGAGGGCTACGCAGTGACCATTGCACGGGACGGCCAGGAGGCGCTTGACGCCATTGCGCGGGATCAGCCGGACCTGGTGCTGCTTGATGTGATGATGCCGAAAAAATCCGGCTTTGAAGTCTGCCAGGAGCTACGCCTCAACGAGGCCATGCAACACATCAAGATCCTGATGCTCACCGCCAAGGGGCGCGACACCGATGTCGCCAAGGGCCTGGCGCTGGGAGCCGATGCCTACATGACCAAGCCTTTCGCCACCCGCGATCTGGTGCAGAAAGTGGCACAAATGTTGGGCCGCAGCGCATGAAGATTGATCGTCGCCTGATTCAGGCTTTTGCTATCGTCTGTGGTGCCACCCTGCTGTGGCTGCTGCTGACGATGGGCTTGATTGCCGCGACTCTGGAACGTAGCCAGCGTGATCTGCTGGCTGAGCATTTGATGCCGAGTCTGGCCCTGGTTGGCCTGACTTGGGTGCTGGGCCTGGTTCCGATGGCAGTCGCGTTGCGCTGGCTGTTCCAGCGCTTTGCCACTGCTCCGGCGCGCTTGCTGGAGCAAACCAGGGTGCTGCTGGCCGCGCCTCATTCCGCACCGCTGAACCACCAGGGCACCACCGAGACCAAAGCACTGGCGGAGGCGATTTTTGAGCTGGCCAGCCAGCGCAATGCCCTGCGCGACGACGTGGCAGCGCAGATTGCCCAGGCCAACAAGAGTGTGCAGCAGGAAAAAAACCGCCTTGCCGCGCTGATGTCCGAACTAACCCAAAGCGTGGTGGTGTGCAATCTGGATGGCCGCATCATTCTGTACAACAACCGCGCCCGGCTGCAATTCAAAACCATGTCGCAAGCGCCGGATCTGGCTGGTGGTGCCGAGCTGGTCGGCATTGGCCGCTCGATTTACGCGGTTTTTGAGCGGCAACTGGTGGCCCACGCACTGGAGAGCATTCAGCAGCGCAGTAGCCGGGGTGCCGGCAGCCCGTCGGCCCAATTTGTCACCACCACCCAGGCCGGGCAACTGCTCAAGGTGCAAATGGCCCCGGTGCGCAACGTCGAGGCATCCGGTGACACTGCCGAGATCAGCGGCTTTGTGCTGATGCTTGACAACGTCACCCGGGCCTTTGAAGAAGAACACCTGCGCGACCAGTTGCTGCACGGCCTGACTGAGGGCAGCCGTTCGTCGCTGGCCAGTATTCAGGCGGCGGTCGAGATGCTGGCTTTTCCAGACCTGGAGGCACCCATGCGCGAGCGCTTTTTGGCCGTCGTGCGTGAAGAGGTCAGCAGCATGAGCCAACGCATCACCGACATGACACAAAAGGCCACCGAAGGACTCAAGGCGCGCTGGCCGCTGGAAGAAATGCTGGGTGCCGATGTGTTGCTGGCAGCACAGCGCCGCATCGAGGTGCGCAACAGCCGCAGCGTGACGCTGGAAAATCTGGATACCGCGATCTGGCTCAAGGTGGACAGTTTCAGCCTGACCCAGGCGCTGGACTATCTGGCCATGCGCCTGGTCGACGAGTTTGATGTCAAGTTCTTTCGGCTGCGCCTGCAGGCCAGCGGCGCACGCGCGCAGCTTGACCTGATCTGGACCGGCCAGGTGATGAGCACTGAAACCGTCATGAGCTGGGAGATGGACCCGATCCGCTTTGGCCAGGAAAGCACCCCGCTGACGGTGCGCGATGTGGTTGAGCGCCACGGCGGCGAGATGTGGTTCGAACGCGAGCGGGTTCGACACGAGGCGTTTTTCAGATTCTTGCTGCCACTGGCCAGTGTGCAGGAGCAACTGGAGGCAACGCAAATTTTGCACAACGACAGCCGCCCAGAGTATTACGACTTTGACCTGTTCCAGATGTCCGATCAGAGCAGCGCGCTGGATGACCGGCTGCTCAGCGAGCTGTCCTACACCGTGTTTGACACCGAGACGACCGGCCTGAACCCCTCTCAAGGCGACGAGATCATCCAGATCGGTGCGGCGCGCTGCGTCAACGGCAAGTTGCTGCGGCAAGAGAGCTTTGAGCAGTTGGTCGACCCTGGCCGCCTGATTTCGGCGGCCTCCATTCCGATTCATGGCATCACCCAGGACATGGTGGATGGCAAGCCCGGCATCACCGAGGTGCTGCCGGCCTTTTACGCCTTTGCGCAAGACACCGTGCTGGTGGCGCACAACGCGGCATTTGACATGAAGTTTTTGCAACTGCAAGAGGTGCACACCGACCTGGTGTTCAACCACCCGGTGCTCGACACCCTGCTGCTGTCTGCAGTGGTGCACCCGAACCAGGAATCGCACCGGCTGGAGATGATTGCCGAGCGTTTCAACATCACTGTGCTGGGGCGCCACACCGCGCTGGGAGATGCAATGGTGACGGCCGAGGTGCTGCTGCGGCTGATTCCGCTGTTGCAGGCGATGGGCATCACAACCCTGCGCCAGGCGCGCGAGGCATCGCAAAAGACCTTTTACGCACGGCTCAAATACTGAAGCCTTTGGCTGCTGTCGGTTGCTTTGGCATTGGCTTCTCCTGGGGGCGGATTCCAGTCTGACGTGCCGCCGATGGATTATGCAGTTGTAGCTGCTCCATAAAAACATCAATTGAAGCTCTGTAGCCGAGGCAATTTCTGGGCCGGTGGTTGAGTCGATGCATGACCAATTCGACATCCTCGGTGGCGATGAGTTCGAAGGCCATCATCTCCGGAAAAAGCTGGCGAATCAGTCCGTTCATCTTCTTCATCGGCATTTTGCTGGCGGTGGCCTCGCTGGCGCACAGTCACATCCTGACTTCGGTGGCGCAATGGCTGGATCAAAGCGTGGACCGCCTGAATGTCGCCGTGACCTTGATCGGTCTGGTCAGCGCGATTGTGGACAACGTGCCCTTGGTGGCAGCGTCGATGGGCATGCACAGCCTGGCCCGGCACCCGCCAGACAGCTTCTTGTGGGAATGCATGGCTTGCTGTGCCGACACCGGGGGCTTGATCACGATCATTTGCGCCGCCGCTGATGTGGCTGCCATGGGACTGGAGAAGATCGATTTCATCTGGCATGCAAAAAGATCACCTGGCTGACTGCACTGGTTATTTTGACGGGGCAGTGGCGTGCGTGATTGAGTTCCAGATGACCCACTGAAGGATCAGAGATATTGGCGAAATGCTATTTAAACAATAGCTATTAGCGCACGTTCTATAAGGGCTTCAGGCCTTTTTTATCATAAAACCTTGCCTGCGCAGGCGAATCGGTTGGTTAGCGAAATCTGGCCTGCGCTTTCGTCAGCCTGCAGCGCTTTAATCAGCAGACCCGGATCATCAATCCAGGATTGCTCGGTTGCCCGCTTGTAAAAAAGCACGGCCACCGCCCGGGCGGATCAAGACCGGCCACTCAAATAGCGCTGATGCAGCACCCCTTGCTGGGTCTGGATCACGGCAAAGGCATCTTTCAGGTGACCGCGCTCAAAATTGGACAGTTCCTCAAGGGCCAGAAAGTTGTCTGGCGCTTTGCCACGGCGAATCTGACGGGCCTGATGGGCAATTCGCAACTTGCCGAAAAACTCCAGTGCGTCACGCAGGTCGCGCGCGCTTTGTTGGCTGATCTCGCCAGCCTGGAATGCCACTTCAAGCCGGTCCTGGGTGTTGGGCACGCTCAGGCCGACCGCCAGGGTGTAAATCCGCGCCAGGTCCACGATCGGCACGATGCCGCTGTGCTTGAGGTCGATGGTGTGGGCGTTGGCACCGCCTTTGATGAGCGATATTTGCCCGAACAGGCCCAGCGGCGGGCGGTGCTTGAGGGCGTTGTTCACCATGTGCGCCAGAAACAGGCTATTGCCCTCGGTGTGCACCAGCACCTGCTGCTGCAGAGTGTCGAGCAATTCAAAGCTGCCGTGAATGCCGCGCAGGTCGAAAAACACGCAGGTCCGCATCAAGGCCTTGGGTTTGGGCTGTTCGATCCACTTGCGAAAGTAGTCGGCCCAGACTTTGCGCGGCTGGCGCCAGATGTCGGTCATGGCCATCATGCCGCCTGGGCAATGAATGTAACCGCAGGCATTCAGACCATCACAGACAAACTTGGAGAACGCGCTGAAGTAGGCCCCGTGCCGGGCCTCGTCAAAGCCGTCGCTCAGAATCAGGCAGTTGTCCTGGTCTGAATTGGTAGTTTGCTCGCGGCGGGCCTGCGAGTCGACCGACACCCACAGATAGTTGATGGGGGCCGGGCCGAGTTGGCCTTCAGCGAGCTGAATCAGCCGGATGGTCAGCGCGTCGATCACAGCGGTGACGATGTGGCAGATGCTGTGGGCGCTGGCATCAGCGGTGGCCAGGTGTTGCTGCAGTTGCTTGACCCGGCCGCTGATCTGGACCAGGCCTTGGAGCGTGTCTTGCTGGTAGATTTCGCCGACCAGACACACCGGCGAGGTACTGCGCTGCTCGGTCAGATCGGTAGCGGTGATCATGCCGACAACATTGCGGCCGTCCATCACCGGCATGTGCTCAATGCCGTTGCGTGCCAGCATCAGCAGGGCTTCAAAAGCCGGACTGTTGATGCTGACGGTGGTCGGTGCCATGGTGGCTATGTCAGAGGCCGGACCACGAATGTCCAGGCCTTCTGCCACCACCCGGTTGCGCAGATCGCGGTCGGTGACCAGGCCAAACAGATGGTTGTGATCCGCCAGCAACATCGAGGAAACCCCCAGATCACGCATCAGGGCGGCGGTGACTTGAATGCTGGTGTCGGGCGGCAGCGTCACCGGCCCGCGCTTGATCAGTGATCTGATCGGTGTGCTGAGCAAATTCAGGGTCATTGCCACATCGCCGCCACTGTCTTGAGCATTGACCAAGGCGGTCTCAGGCGCCAGCGAAGGAAAAAAATAAGCCAGCGCCGGGTGCATTTGACACACTTGCTGCAAGGCCGCCGGTGCCAGCCAGGCGACATCGCACTCGCCGATGGCGCTCGCCTGCCAGGTTGGCAACTGGCGCTCTGGCGTGGCACCAAAGCCCAGCATGTCAGAGGCCCCGAGGCGGACTGAAAGGCGCAGATCGGGGTCGCTGAGCTGAACCCCGCCGCTGATGATCAGGCCCAGATGGGTCGCCAGTTGCCTCTGTGCCCGAATCAAGCCATTGGCCTTGAAATTTTCAAGGGTGAACTGTGCCGCCAGGCTTTCCAGGCTTTTGCCACTAAGCTGCCCCCAGATGCGGTGGCTGGCAAGGATCGGGATCAGAGGCGCAGCTTTTTTCGGCTTGTTCGGCATGATGGAGTGACACCCAAAATGGATCAGCGATTGTCTGCCCAGTCTGCGCGCTTTGCTCGCCTAAACCTCAGTACGCGGGTTGCAATCAGCGTTTCGGTCAAAAAACCCAGCAGTGCCAGCAAGAAAAACACCACACCGGACAGAAACAGGATGGTCACCACCCGAAATATCTGCAATTCAGTGGTCTCGCCAAGGAACAGCGCCACTATCGTCAAACCAATGAAAATGGCGCAGAAGGTCAACAGCGCAATGCAGGCGTTGACCAACTTTCCGCGCTGGCGCAACTGGCTGAGTTCGTTGAAGGCAGGCAGCATTGGCTGGTCTGCCGGTGCCGCATCTATTCGATCTTCCAGCACACGGGCGCGGTCGATGATGCGCGCCAGCCGACCAGCCACCGTACCAATCATGCCGGCTACGGCAGTCAGCAAAAAAACCGGGGCCACGGCGAGCTGGATGCCATGGGTGACGGTATCGAGGTCAGATGCAAAAAACATGGGGTACCTCCGTTGGTAATCGGGGTCACTTTAGCAGCGACTTTCAAGATCGGCAGGCTTGTCTGACCAGTGTCGCCAGGCCAAGCGTTGCCACACAAAGCAGCAGGGCTGGAAACCCAAGGCCGGGCGACCAGTCAAGTAAAGCGCCAGATGCGGCAGAGGCCACCAGTCCGCCCAGGGTGTAGGTGAGCACCAGCACGGCGGTGCTGTTGATCAGCGTCAGCCCTTTCTCGCGCGCACCAATATCCACCATCGACAAGGTGTAGAGCGCGCCGCCTGCCGCACCCCATGCTGCCACCACGGGCCAGACCAGCACATTGGCCCGCGCCACCCACGGCATGGCCAGGGTAGCAAGCAAGATCAACACGGCGGCACCCGCCATCAGGCTGCGCCGACCTTGCGCCGGCGAGGCAAAACGGTCGGCCAGCATGCCCGCCGGCAAGGCCAGCAGGGTGCCACCCGCACCGCTTACCGCCACCAGCAAGGTGGCGGCACTGGCGCTCAGGCCCAGCGACAGCCCGTACAGCGGCAGGATGGATGCCAGACCCAGTTCAAAAAAACCGCCCAGAAAACCCGCCAGCATGATCACCGGCTGCGCCAGCACCGCGTGCCACAAGCCCGGCAGCCCGACGCTGGCGCTCTGCCTGTCGTGGGCCGCTGGCAGTGGCGGAATCAGCGCTGTCCAGGCCAGCCCAACCCCCAGCAGAGCGACCACCACCCACAACGCGTCGCGGTTGTCAGTGCCGACTGCGGCCAGCAGGGCAGGACCGACGACGAAGGTCAGCCCGACCATGGTGGCATAGATGCCGATGGTGCGCCCAATGCGCCCCGGCGGGGCAAATTCTGCGATGAAGGCCTCGGCCAGCACCCAGCGCAGGCCTCCCGCCAGGCCGGCCAGCAGTTCCAGCGCAAACCAGACCCACAGCAGGTCGGTTGCCATGAAGCCGAGGGCGGCCACCAGCGGCGCGGCGGAGGCCAGCCACATCGCCTGACGCCGACCGATGTAGCGGATCAATTGCGAGGCAAAAGGCGTGATGATGAAGATGCCCGCCCAGGTGGTGGCGGCAAACAGCCCGGCCACGGTGCTGGACACCTGCGCGTCGGTGAGCATCAGCAACAGCAGCGGCGACAGCATGAAGATGCCGCAGAGCTGAAAGAAGGTTGAGCCAAAAACGCTCAGCAGGCCCAGCCCTGAGCCGGGCTGGCGCGCTGCTGCCGGGCCTTGGCTGTTGCCTGCCTTGGGCGCAAGCTCGTGCTGCTGGCGTTGACTGGGTGTCATCGGCTGGCCAACATCATGCGGCACGCCCGGCCAAAATGGCGCACGCCACTTCGGCAAAGCCAGCACCGCGCTCGCTGGCGGTTTGATAGCGCGGCCAATGCACCAGTTGGGCATCAAAGCGGTGGATGTTGGCCACGCCAATGCTATGGGGGAAATGCGCAAACATCAATTGGTCGTTGGTAGAGTCGCCAACATAGACCCAGCGCTCAAGTTCGTCGTCCAGGTTGCGGCCAAACAGGGTGCGCACCATCCAGCGCGCCGCTTCGAGCTTGTTGTGCGAGCCGTACCAGCCGTTGATGTGGATGCTGCTGACGGTGGCTTGCATGCCCTCGAACTGCATGATGGCCACCACCTGCGCAACTTGCTCGGGTGGCAGGT
>DAOSLL010000036.1:0-14112 GCA_035368905.1 Rhodoferax sp. | reverse complement strand
TGGGTGTCGCACGTCTGCCAGCCGGTGTTTGACCCGGCCGGGCAGCCGCTTGGACTGCGCGGCAGCAACCGTGACATCACTGCGCGCAAGGAGGTTGAGGCGGCGCTGGCCCGCACCCATGCCGACCTGCAACGTTTTGCCGAAGTCACCGCGCACCACCTGCAAGAGCCGGCCCGGCGCATTGCCAACTATGCCGAGCGCCTGGGCAAACAACTGGCGGGCCGGATCGATGATGCCGAGGCTCAGTTGTCGCTTGATTACATCGGCCAGCAAGCGCGCCGCCAGCAGAATCTGCTGCGCGATGTCGAGCGTTATCTGGCGGCCGATCAGCCGCGCGGCAAGGTCAACTGGGTGGATGTGCAAATGAGCGTGAACGCCTTGCTGGCGCGCTGGAAAACCCGCATCGACCAAGCGGGTGCCACGATCACGCTGGGCCAACTGCCGCCCGCCTGGATTGACCCGCCACGGCTGGGTGACCTGTTTGAGGTGGCGCTGGACAACGCCCTGAACCATGGCCGCAGCGCGCAGCCTTTGCTTATATTGATCGAAGGCATGCACGATGGTCATAAAACGTGTTACATCGTCAGTGACAACGGCCCTGGTGTCGAGCTTGCGTATCGCGAGCGGATATTTCGCGTGTTTGAGCGCCTGGCACCGGCCAGTGAGGGCACTGGCACCGGCATCGGGCTGGCGATTTTGCGCCGCATTGCCGAGAGTTGCGGTGGCACCGCCTGGATCGAAGAGCGCATCGGTGGCGGTGCCCGCCTGGTAATTGAGTTGGCCAAGGAGAAACGGACATGACAACTGAAAAATCCAGCTTTGTGATCTTGCTGGCGGAAGACGAGCCTGCCGACGCACATCTGGTCAAGGTGGCGATTGCCGAAAACCGCATTCTGGCCGAACTGCATCATGTACTTGATGGCCGCGAGGCACTCGATTACCTGCAGCGCCTGGGCCCGCGTTATGCTGGCGCGCCGCGCCCCGATCTGATCCTGCTTGACCTCAATATGCCGCGCCTGGACGGGCGCGAATTTCTGGCCGCCATCAAGCAGTTACCTGATCTGCGCGACATTCCGGTGGTGGTGCTGACCACCTCCGAGGTCGAGCGCGATGTGGTGGCGGCCTACGATCTGGGGGCTGCTGGCTACATCACCAAGCCGGTTGATGTCGCGCAGTTCATGGCCGCCATTCGGGCTTTGGGCGACTACTGGATCGACCTGGTTCGCCTGCCCAAAGGCAATGGCGATGGCGGCTAAATTGACAGTGACGCAAACGCCATGACACAAACCTTGAATGAAACCCCGACGATCCTGGTGATCGAGGACGACCCCGGCGACTTTGGGCTGGTCAAGGCCTATCTGCGTCTGGCTGGCTTCTGTGCCAGCGGCGAGGCCAGCGGACCGGTCTGGGCCACCACCCTGGCCGAGGGCATCGCCAAAGCGCAGCAGGCAGCGCCCGATATCGTGCTGCTTGACCTGTCGCTGCCCGACTCCGCCGGGCTGGCCACGCTGCAAACCCTGCGCGCCGCCTTGCCGAGCGCCCCGATCGTGGTGCTGACCGGCAACGACGAAAAAACGCTGGCGCTCGCCACACTTGAATCCGGCGCGCAAGACTTCCTGGTCAAGGGCCAGTTTGACCCCGACGCCCTGGGCCGCGCCATCCGTCATGCCCGGGTGCGCGAACGCCTTGAGCAGCGCCTGGCCCATTCCCAGCGGCTGTACGCCGCCTTGAGCCAGTGCAACCAGGCGATTGTGCGCTGCAGCAGCGAGCCGGAACTGCTGGAACAAGCTTGCCGCATTGCGGTCGATTTCGGCGGTTTCAAAATGGCCTGGATTGGTCTGGTCGAGCCTGGCAGCCAGTGGGTGCGCCCGGTGACCAGCTTTGGCAGCGGCACCGCCTATCTGCAAAACATTGAAATTTCGGTCGATGCCAACCAGCCTCAGGGGCGCGGCCCCACCGGCACGGCGATGCACTGCCAGCAGCCGGTCTGGTGCCAGGACTTTTTGCAGGATCCGCTGACCGCGCCCTGGCATGAAGTTGCCAGAGACTTTGGCTGGCGCAGCAGCGCCGCACTGCCGCTCAACCGCCAGGGTGTCGTCATTGGCAGCTTTAACCTGTACGCCAGTGAGTGCCATGCCTTTGACGACGCTGCGCGCACGCTTCTAACGGAGATGGCCAGCGACATCAGCTTTGCGCTGGACAACTTTGTCAAAGAGGCACAGCGCAAGCAGGCTGCTGTGGCACTGCGCGAGAGCGAACGGCGCATGCGCAGCTTCTTTGAGAATGCTCCGGTGGGCATTTTTCTGACCAGCCGCGCGGGCAAGATTTTGTATGTCAATCCGGCCATGGCGGTCATTCTCGGTTACGCCTCCAGCGCAGAACTGATGGACATCGTCAATCGCCGCTCGATTGCCGAAGTGTTGTATGAGGAACCCCTGACGCGCAACACCATCATGCAGGAGGTCGGACAAAGCCCAGACCGTTGGCTCACCCTGGAAAACCGCTTTCGGCGCAAGGATGGCCGGGTGATTGATGCCATTTTGTCGGTCGGTGAAGAAACCGACCCGACCAGCGGCATGGTCAATCTGCTGGGTGTGGTCATCGACATCAGCCAAAGCAAACAGGCCAGCGAACACATCTTGTGGCTGTCGCGTTTCGACCAACTCACCGGGCTGGCCAACCTAAGCCTGCTGGGTGACCGCTTTCAGCACGCCATGAGCATGGCGCAGCGCAGCCAGCTCGCACTGGCCATGATGACGCTCGATCTCGACCATTTCAAGAACATCAACGACACACTCGGCCGCCACATTGGTGACGCCATGCTGACCGAGGTGGCACGGCGCATTCAGTCGGTGGTGCGTGACGAAGACACCGTGTCACGCCAGGGAGGCGACGAATTTATCCTGCTGCTGCCCACCACCGATGCCGCCGGTGCCGCGCATCTGGCCGAGCGCCTGCTGGCGGCGATTGCCATGAACTACCAGATCGACGCGATGGAGTTGCTCACTACCCCGTCGATTGGCATCGCCATGTACCCGACCGATGGCAGCGATTTTGAGACCCTGACTAAAAACGCTGACGTCGCCATGTACCGCGCCAAGCAGGACGGGCGCAACTGCTTCCGTTTTTTTACCGCCGAAATGCAGACCCGCTCGACCCGCACCCTGCACCTTGAGAATGCACTGCGCCGCTCGCTCGAGCGCGGCCAACTCAGCCTGCATTACCAGCCACAGGTGGCGCTGGCCAGTGGCCGGGTGATCGGTGCCGAAGCGCTGCTGCGCTGGCATCATCCCGAATTGGGATCAGTGTCACCGGCCGAGTTCATCCCAGTGGCCGAGGCTAGCGGCCAGATTGTGCAGATCGGCATTTGGGTGCTGCGCAGCGCAGTGCGCCAGATGAAGGCCTGGCTGGACCTGGGGCTGGCCGGTGCCGGGGCACCGTTTGTGATGGCGGTCAACCTGTCGGTGGTGCAGTTTCGCCATCCGCGCCTGGTCGAGCAGGTGATGCAGATTTTGCAAGAAGAGCAGCTCGCGCCCGAATACCTGGAGCTCGAACTGACCGAGGGCGTGGCGCTGAGCGACCCACTCGGGGCCATCACGGTGATGAACGCCCTGCACGCGCAGGGCATCCGCATGTCGATTGACGACTTTGGCACCGGCTACTCGTCGCTGAATTACCTCAAGCGCTTCAAGGTCTATAAGCTCAAGATCGACCAGTCGTTTGTGCATGACATCACCCATGACCCGGACGACCAGGCCATCGTCAACACCATCATCAGCATGGCCGCCCGGCTTGGTCTGCAAACCATCGCCGAGGGGGTGGAGACCGCCGGCCAGCTTCAGTTTTTGCGTGACAGTGGCTGCGACGAGGTGCAGGGCTATTTTTTCAGCAAGCCACTGCCGGCGCCCGCCTTCGAGGCTTTTCTGCGCCAGTCGCCCAGCAGCGCCTGAAGGATCTCACATGACTATAAAGTTAATAGCTACTCGCGCTTATTCCAAAAGGGCTACAGGCCAATTTCTTATAAATTTCAGACCCGGCACCGCACGGCAGCCGTCGGCCAGCGACGGCACCGACGTTGGCCTGGCGCTGCTGCGCCGCATTGCCAAGAGCGGCGGCAGGGCCTGGATCGAAACCACTGCGGGCGGTGGCTGCGGCGTGCTGCTGAAGCCACCGCAGCCGCAGGCAAACCCATGAAGCAACCCGCCAAAGCCCGCAAACAAAGGCGTTCTGCTATTACATAAATAGCTGACCACGCATATTCCATAAGGGCTAGAGGTCAATTTATTACAAATTCTCAGCCAACGACATGAGCACTTCCAGCGTATCAAGGAACAGCCTGAGCGACACCGCGGCGCCCCAAGCCATTGCGCCACAGCGCCAACTGCCGTTCGCCAGCAGCCCCAGCGCCCCCATTGTCCGGCAGCAGATCCGCTGGCTGCTGGTTGCGCTGGCGCTGTTGCTGGCCCTGCTGGCCTATTTTGTGCAGGATCGCTATCGCCAGGCGCAGGCCGATGCCGCCTCAGACACGCGCAATCTGGTGCAATTGATCGAGTCCCACTTGTCAAGCGACTTTGCCCGCGTCGATGGCATCCTGGGCTACATTGCCAGCGGATTCAGCGAAGACGATCTGCACCCGGCGCTGCCCAATGCCGCTCAGGTCGTCCGGCAGCAGCGCCTGGCTGCCCTGCAAGCCAGCTTTTCGATGATTGGCGGGCTGAGTGTGTTTGATGCCCAGGGCGCGCTGCTTTACGCCTCGGACCCGAGCCTCAAGGGCATCAACATTGCCGACCGGCCGCACTTTCAGCGCCTGCGCGACGATCCGCTGGCCCAGCTCGTGTTTTCAGAAGCCCAGGTGGCGCGCACCACCGGGCGGTGGTCGATCGTCATGGTGCGTCCCCTGCATGATCGTCAGGGCGGTTTTTTGGGTACCGTCAACGCGGTGATCGCGCTGGAGCAAATCGGCAAGCTGTTTGGCACCGTTGATGTCGGGGCGAATGGGGGCATTTTGTTGCGCAACAGCGAAACTTTCAAGCTGATCCAGCGCATGCCGCGCCTTAACGAGAAAGACTTCAATCAGCCACTGCCCAAGGACAATGCCACGCGCCAGCGCATGGATGCTGGCAAGCGCGCTGGCACGCTCATCTTCACCGCCAGCACCGACAGTGTTGAGCGCCTGGCCAGCTTCAAGCGGATGGACGCTTATCCCTTCTATGTACAGGTGGCGCTGGCCAAAAGCGACTACCTGGCCGACTGGTATCAGGAGGCCGCTGCTGTGGCCAGCCTGGCGGTTTTGTTGTTGCTGGGCTGCGCCTTGACGATTCGGCGCTGGCAGAAAAGTGCCGCCGTCATCGCCGCAGCCAGCCACCAGTTGGCCTATCGGCAGGCGCTGTCTGCTGGCCTGTTTGAGCAATCGGGCTTTCTGGCGGGCATTCTGGACGCATCCGGACACTTGCTCGAAGTCAATCAGACGGCGCTGGCGACCATCGGCCTGCGTCACGACCAGGTGGTGGGGCAGGTTTTTGCCGACACGCCGTGGTGGCAGCGCGCCGAAGATCGGTCCGCGCTGCATGCCACGCTGCAAGCCGCTGCCCAGGGCAAGGCGGGCAGTTTCGAGGCGGTTCATCGAAGCGTCAGCGGCACCGACATGACCGTGCTGTTTCACGCCGCACCGGTGTTGGTCGGTGAAGATCGCTACATCGCCGTGACCGGCATCGACATCAGCGCCAGCAAGGCCGCCGAGCAAGAACTGGCACAGCAAGGCCAGCGGCTAAGCAACATCCTGTGGGGCACCGGTGTCGGTACCTGGGAGTGGAATGTGCAGACCGGCGAGACCCGTTTCAATGCGCGCTGGGCCGAGCTGATTGGCTGCACCCTGGATGAACTGGCCCCGGTCAGCATTGCCACCTGGATGAAATATGCCCACCCGGACGATCTGGCCGCCTCTGGCACCGCGCTGCAACAGCACTTTGCCGGTGAGCTTGATCATTACGAATGTGAAACCCGCATGCGGCACAAGTTGGGCCACTGGATCTGGGTGCTTGACCGGGGCAAGCTGGTCAGCCGCAGCGCCGATGGCCAGCCCGAATGGATGGCCGGCACGCACTGGGACATCACCAAGCGCAAGCAGGCCGAACAAGCCCTGCAGCAGCAGACCGAAGCGCTGGCGCGCTCCAATGCCGAGCTGGAGCAGTTTGCCTATGTCGCCTCGCACGACCTGCGCCAGCCACTGCGCATGATCAACAGCTACCTGCAACTGATTGAGCGCGCCCTGGTCGCCCAGCTCAACGACGACACCCGCGAGATGATGCACTTTGCCACCGATGGTGCCAAGCGCATGGACCAGATGCTGGTGTCGCTGCTGGAATACTCCCGCGTTGGGCGCAAAGGCGAGCCGCTGGCCCTGCTGGACAGCCTTGATGCGGTGGATGAAGCGCTGCACTTTCTGGCCCCGGCCATTCAAGAGGCACAAGCCACAGTGCGGCTGTCGGGCGACTGGCCGCAACTGCTGGCCAGCCGCGATGAATTCACCCGCCTGTGGCAAAACCTGATCGGCAACGCGGTGAAATACCGCGCCCCGGATCGGGCGCCCGAAATCGACATCACCGTCACGCCCGATGCCGAAGGTGCGGGCTGGCGGTTTTGCGTGGCCGACAACGGCATTGGCATCGACCCGGCGCAGTTTGACCGCCTGTTCAAGGTGTTCCAGCGCCTGCACACGCGCGACCGGTACCAGGGCAGCGGCATTGGCCTGGCGGTGGCGCGCAAGATTGTGCAGCGCCATGGCGGGCGCATCTGGGTCGAATCTGCCGGGCCCGGCCAGGGTTGCCGCTTTTGCTTTGACTTGCCAGCGCGCCAGCCAGATACACCGGTGTCGCCATGAAAATCTACTTGCGCCTGGCGGCATGGGTGTTGGCCTGGTTTTGTGCCTGGCCTGCGTGGGCTGAGGTGGCCAAGCCGGAATTTGACCGGATCTTTCATGATTTTGAGGTGACCATGCTGCTGATTGATCCTGCCAGCGGTCAGATCGTTGATGCCAATCTGGCTGCTGCGCGCTTTTACGGCTTTGAGCAGGCGCGCCTGCGCAGCATGACGATTCAGCAGATCAATACCTTTACGCCCCAACAGGTGGCAGCAGAGCGCCAGTTGGCGCAGACTGAAGGCCGCAATTACTTCATATTCCGCCACCGGCTGGCCAACAACGACGTACGCACTGTCGAAGTGTTTTCCCGCCCGTTTGATTTTGCTGGCAGGAAACTGCTTTTCTCCATGGTCAATGACATCACGCCGGGCCGCCACCGGCAGCAAGACCTGTGGCATTACCAGCAACGGCTCGAAGAGATGGTCGAAGTCCAGGTGCGCGAAATCGAGCGTGTCAAGCACCAGCAGATGGCTTTGGCGCTGGCCGGTCTGCTGGTACAGGCGCTGGTGATTGCTTGGCTGGTGATCAGCGTCCGGCGCCGTCGCAGCCTGGAACGCGAGCGCGAAACCCTGCTGACCAGCCTGCAGGCACGCAACCAGGAACTCAGCCGTCTGGGCGAAGTGATGGCGCACCACTTTCAGGAGCCGACCCGCCGCCTGGCCAGCTTCAGTCAGCGATTGCTGGCCAAATCAGAGCTGGCCCGCGACGAAGACAGCCGCCTGTCGTTGAACTTCATCCACACCGAATCACAACGCCTGTCCGCGCTGGTGGGTGATGCCCAGCGCTACCTGGCGCTCGACAAGAACCAGGTCAGCGCCGCCGGGGTGGCAGACTGCGCCGCCGTGTTGCGCCAGTGCATCGAAGATGCCGGTGACACCACTGCCGGGGCCGACATCGTGCTGCACTCGCCACTGCCCCGGTTGCAGATGGCAGAAAAATCCCTGCGCGGTCTGTTTGCCATCCTGTTCGACAATGCACTGCGTTACCGTCACCCGCAGCGACCCTTGCGCATCGAGGTTGGTGCCAGCACCAAGGGCCAGCGGGCGGTGTTTCGTGTTGCCGACAATGGCAGCGGCATTGCCCCCGAGTACCGCTCGCAGGTGTTGGGCCTGTTCACCCGGCTGGTGCCCAGCAGCGTCCCCGGCACCGGCATGGGGCTGGCGCTGGCTTACAAGATCACCAGCCTGTCGGGCGGTGATTTGCACATCGAGGATGGCCTCGACGGCGGGGCCTGCATCGTTTTTGATTTACCCCTGGAGACTCTGGAATGAGCCAAGCCAAAAAACTCAATGTGCTGCTGGTCGAGGACGAACCCGCCGATGCCCATCTGGTGCGCCTGGCTTTCGCAGAAGGGCAGGTGCCGGTCGATTTGCACCATGTGCCCGACGGGGTTGAGGCGTTTGCCTTTTTGCGCCGCGAGGGTGCTTATGCCAATGTGCCGAGACCGGACCTGATCTTGCTTGACCTCAACATGCCGCGCATGGACGGGCGTCAGTTCTTGAAAAAGATCAAGCTCGATGCCGCCTTGCGCAGCCTGCCGGTGGTGGTGCTGACCACCTCTGATGCCGAACGCGATCTGCTGGACAGCTATCAGCACTTTGCTGCGGGCTTCATCGTCAAGCCGGTGGATGTGGACGACTTTATCAAACTGGCCAGTGGCATTGGCGACTACTGGGTCAACATCGTGCGCCTGCCCGAGCAAAACTGAACGCTACGCTGGAGAAGACGGCCATGACCCACGCCACCACCTTGCCCTTTGTCATTCTGCTGGCCGAAGATGAGCCGGCGGATGCCCACCTGGTCAGGACCGCGCTGACCGAGAACCGCATTCGCGCTGATTTGCGCCATGTGCAAGATGGCCGCGAGGCGCTGGAATACCTGCGCCAAGAGGGTAGCCGTTTTGCCGACGCGCCGCGCCCGGACCTGATTCTGCTGGACTTGAACATGCCGCGCATGGATGGGCGCGAATGCCTCGCGGCCCTCAAGCAAGACCCGGCGCTGTGCGACATACCGGTGGTGATCCTGACCACCTCGGAAGTCGAGCGCGATGTGCTGGCATCGTACCGCCTGGGTGCCTCGGGTTTCATCAGCAAGCCGGTGGACATGGCGCAGTTCATCGAGGCGGTTGGCAATTTGGGCAACTACTGGATCAACCTGGTGCGCTTGCCGGGGCACCCGGTGGAGGTTGTCAAATGAACGCATCTGCAACATCCCAGGTACTTGGCCCGTCACCGGTGGTTCTGGTCATCGAAGATGAGCCGGGTGATGCCTGCCTGATTCGCCAGCAGTTGCTTGAGCACGGCGAAACGTTTCTGGTGCATCTGGCCGACTCTCTGGCTGGTGCCCGGGCTCTGATTGATGAGCAGGGTCTGCGCCCCGACGTGGTGCTGCTGGACCTGAACCTGCCGGACTCCAGCGGTACCGCCACGGTTGAGCGCTGTCGCTTGCTGGTGGAGGCACCCATTGTGGTGCTGACCGGGCTTGACGACGTGCTGGCCACCCAGGTTGCAATTCAGTCGGGTGCCGAGGACTACCTGACCAAGGGCGGCGATGCCAGCGCGCTGCGCCGGGCAGTCCGCTACGCCATGCTGCGACATCAGCGCGATGCCGACACCCGCCTGGCGGCAACTGTTTTTGCCCACGCACGCGAGGGCATCATGGTGACCCGCTCCGATGGCACCATCATGGATGTCAACCAGGCCTTTACCCGCATCACGGGTTATCAACGCGACGAGGTGCTGGGCCAGAATCCGCACCTGCTGAGTTCCGGGCGGCAGTCGAAAGAGTTCTATGCCGCCATGTGGCTGGATTTGCAGCAGCAAGGTTATTGGAGCGGCGAGGTCTGGAACCGGCGCAAGGACGGCTTGATTTATGCCGCCATGCAAACCATCAGCGCGGTGCGCAATGCGGCCGGTGCGGCGCGCCAGTATGTGGCGCTGTTTTCCGACATCACTGCGCTCAAGGCGCACGAGCACAAACTCGAACACATTGCCCATTTTGATGTGTTGACCGATCTGCCCAACCGTGTGCTGCTGGCCGACCGGCTGCGCCATGGCATGGCGCAGGCGCAACGGCGCGGCAAACTGCTGGCGGTGGTGTACCTGGACCTGGACGGCTTCAAGCGCGTCAACGACAGCCATGGCCATGCGGCGGGCGACATGTTGCTGATGACCCTGGCGACCCGCATGAAGCAGGCGCTGCGCGAAGGCGACACTTTGTCGCGCATTGGTGGCGATGAGTTTGTCGCGGTGTTGATTGATCTGGAAGATGCCAGCGCCTGCCTGCCGATGCTGGCGCGCCTGCGTGATGCGGCGGCCCAGCCGATACCCTTTGGCAACATCAGTTTGCAGGTATCGGCCAGCCTGGGTGTTGCCTTTTACCCGCAGACCGGCGAACTTGATGCCGACCAGTTGATGCGCCAGGCTGACCAGGCCATGTACCAGGCCAAGGTGGCAGGCAAGAACCGCTATTGTTTTTTTGATGCCCGGCTGGGCGGCTTGACCGAAGGAGACTGAAGAATCTGGATTCTTCGGTTGACCGTTTGTTTTGATCTGAAAGTCCTCATGAGACTTGACGTCATTGGCCATATTGGGCATCACCCATTGGGTGACAGCGCCGCGCACTCATCTGAACCAAACGCACCGCGCCTGGGGTCGTTGCGCCTCCCCGCGGGCAAGAGCTGTGCGTCGTCGTCGCCCCTGCAGGGCGCAGCGATGCCACAAGGCTGGCCAGCCTCAAGCCGTCCAAACGCGCGCAGGCACGTTTGGAGCCGCGGCTTTCACCCTGCCCGGACGCGCTGCCAGAGGCCCGCTCGGGCGCGTCCGAAAGACCAATCCAGCTTGATCCGATGAAGGCGCTTACGGTTGAACAACAGGTGGCAATGCTCAGGCCGGGCATGAGCTTTGCCGCCCACATGCACCACTGGCTGCTGGCTGGCGCTGCAATGGGTGTCATGTTGGCTGTGATCTTTTGGCATCCGATCCCGTTGATGATTGCCGCTTTCCTGGGTCTGGTGGGTTTCTCGGAGCAGCGCGCCGGTCCCAACATCGTGGCAGCCATCGTTGCCTACGACAGTGGCACCCCAAGCAACGGGGAAGTCGCCATCGCCATCACCTGCTGGGACACCGACAAGCACTACCATGCCACGGTGCGCGAGCCTGGCCACCCTAACTGGAAATATGAGTTTGTGCCACAGGGCTGGCAACCGGCCAGCCGCAGTTGTCTGGCGCAAATCTGGCGCTCAGGCAGTGACGGGTCGCCGGTGCTGGCGGTTGTCGAGCAAGGCATCCTGATTCCTCGCCATGAGCCAAAGCTGGCTGGCAAATTGCGCCCGTCAAGCTGAAGGCTGCTTCCCCGGCGGCCTGGTGAGGCTCATATTCGCTATACTTGTAGTAGCTATCAGCGCTTATGGCATAAGGGCTAGAGGCCAATTATTTGTGCAACTCACAGGCGCGGGCTTGATCGCCTGAGACCCCGGCCAGCCTTACCGGCAGCGCCAGCGGCACCTCCACCTGCCACAGCACTTGTCTGGCGCTCATGCCCATGGCCACGTTCACGTGGGCGCACGGGCACCATCACTGACCATCTTACGCACAGTGGCATGGCCGATAATCGGCCCAGAACATCACAGGGACGCGACAACATTCATGGCAACCCTCATACCGGCGATCAGCACCTGCCGTTTTGACACCACTGGCGAGCGCCGCTTGGCCGAGCGGCTGGAGCAAAAGCTCGACGATGACTATTGGATGTGGCACAACGTGCCGGTTGGCCCCACCAATGTCCACCCCGACTTTGTCGTGATGCACCCGCGCCGTGGCCTGCTGGTGCTCGAAGTCAAAGACTGGAAGCGGGCCACCATCCAGAGCGCTGACAAACAAAGCTGGACCATCATCCCCGATGGCGTGCCCAAAACCGTGATCAACCCGCTGGAGCAGGCCCGCCAGTACGCGCATCAGGTGGTGGATGCCCTCAAGCGCGACCCGCAACTGACCCAGCCAGATGGCCCGCATCAGGGACAAATTGCCTTCCCCTGGAGCTACGGCGTGGTGTTGCACAACATCATGCCCGCGTCGGGGGAGGATGAAAAAGAAGCGGCGCGGGTGTTTTATGTGGCGGCGACGCGGGCTACGCAGAGTTTGGTGATTGGGGTGGGTGGGGATGGTGGGTTTGGTAGTAAGCTGGGAACATGACCAGAAAAACAACATGAACGAGACAACACGCAACGTAGTGCCTGCGCCTGCCGATATCCTGCACGCCGAACTGCGCGCGCTGATTGCCAGCAGCCGCCAGCGGCTGGCGGGTGCCGTGAATGCGGAGCTGACACGGCTGTATTGGAATGTGGGCCACAGGCTGCGCACCGAGGTGCTGGGCGGCGCGGACCGTGCCAAATATGGTGACCAGTTGATTGACCGCGTGGGCGATCAACTGGCGCAAGAGTTCGGCCGGGGCTTTGAAGCCAAAAACCTGCGTCGCATGGTGCAGTTTGCAGTGGCTTTCCCGGATACAGAGAAAGTCGCATCACTGATGCGACATTTGAGCTGGACGCATTTTCTGCAACTATTACCCGTCAAAACAGATGCCGCCCGTTGGTTTTATGCCCAGCAAAGCGTGGAATCTCGCTGGGGCGTGCGCGAGTTGCACCACCAGATCGAACGCAAGGCCTTCGAGCGCACCGAGCTTGCCGCCTTGCAGACCAACACCCCCGTTCAGGCTGAGCCGGACGTTGCCGCCAACACCAATCCCGCCCAAGTCTTCAAAGACCCGTACTTCCTTGACTTTCTGGGCCTGCGCCAAGGCCACGACGAGGCCGATCTGGAAGCCGCCATACTGCGCCAACTGGAAGCCTTCATTCTGGAACTGGGCCGGGGCTTTGCATTTGTAGAGCGCCAAAAGCGCATGGTCATCGACGGCGACGACTTTTATCTGGACTTGCTGTTCTACCACCGCCGCCTGCGCCGCCTGGTGGCCATCGAACTCAAGCTGGGCCGCTTCAAAGCCGCGCACAAAGGCCAGATGGAGCTGTATCTGAAATGGCTGGACAAACACGAACGCCAGCCGGGCGAAGAGGCCCCCATCGGCCTCATCCTGTGCGCCGAATCCAGCCGCGAACAAGTGGAGCTGCTGCAAATGCACAAAGACGGCATCACCGTGGCCGAATACTGGACCGAACTGCCACCCAAAGCAGAGCTGGAGCAAAAGCTGCATTCAGCTTTGCTTGAAGCGCGTGAGCGGCTGGCACGGCGCGGGGTGTTGTTGGGGGACTTGGATGACGAGTGATCACATGAAGGACAGCAAAGGCCTGGAGTTCCCGGTGGTAGCACTGCCCGGAGTGGGGCGCAGTATTCCAAGGGCGAAGGGGACAACAGGCCCCGCAGGTGCTTTATGTGGCGGCGACAAGGGCTACGTAGGGACGGGTGATGGGGGAGGGGGTCGGGGGTTTGGCTTGAAGTTTCCGACTTCGTGAATGAAAGCTACCCAAGCTCCGAGTTCAAAACAATGTCCAAAGACACAATAACCACGAAAAAATTCCCATGAAAAAACTCACTGTTAAATTGCAAAACTGCTATGGCATTCAATTCTTAGAGCACACTTTTATCTTCAATAAATATCCAAGAGACACAAATTCCTATGCCGTGTACGCTCCGAATGGCTTAATGAAAACATCTTTCTCAAAGACATTTCAAGATCTTTCGGCTGGCAATATCCCAAAGGAAGAACGCTATAACCGCGAATCGACTTGCGAAGTTGAATTTGATGGTACTGCGATACCTAAAGAGTTCATATATGCGCTGAAATCGGAAATTGACATACGAGAAGAAAGTCAATCCATTACTGATATTCTAGTTAATCCGGAAAACAAGTTACAATATGACAGAATTTTGTTTGATTTGAATATTTCAAAAGAAAAACTAAAAACATCTTTACAAAAATCATCGAAAATCAAGAAAAAAGATATTGAGGAATTCATTCTGCGAGATTGGAATCAGATCGATTTTCCAACCTGCATTCTAAGTATTCTTGAAACACCTTCAACTGAAGACTTGGGGTCATTTGAATACAACACGATTTTTGATCCAAAAGCGATTGAAGTGTTCAATAGTCCTGAATTTATCGCTAAGGCAAAGGATTTTAATGATCGCTATCAGGAGCTTTTCGATCAAGCAGGGACAATTTATACAAAAAATGTTTTC
>DAOSLL010000035.1:0-14116 GCA_035368905.1 Rhodoferax sp. | reverse complement strand
CAGATGGGCATGCTGGGCTGGACCGGTGACAACGGCGACCCGGACAACTTCCTGAACACCCTGTTGGGTTGCAGCGCTGCCAAGAACAACGGCTCGAACGTCGCCAAGTTCTGCTACCAGCCGTTTGAAGACCTGGTGCAAAAGGCCAAAGTGGTTTCCAGCCCGGCAGAACGTACCAAACTCTACGAGCAGGCCCAGGTGATCTTCAAGCAGCAAGCGCCGTGGTTCACCATTGCACACGCCGTTCAGTTGAAGCCAGTACGCAAGGAAGTCATCGACTTCAAACTGAGCCCGTTTGGCCGCCACTCCTTTTATGGCGTGGACATGAAATAAACAGCCTCTGATTGCGTTTCCTGATCGATGCGACATCCAGTGCCAAGCCGCAGACAGTGCTACAGCGCGGCAAGGCGAAGCAACACCATGTCGGATTGACCGGGAAATGGATTCATGGATGCGCCGGTTCAATGAACAGAGGCGCAAATCAAATGGCCAGCGTTTACTTGGCCGTTTCAAAAAGAAGTTGCCAATAGTGGCTTGATTCGACCAAGATGCGCCCCAGTCATTGATTGGGGCGCATTTTTACTCAAGAAGACATCTTCTACAGAAGCTAAAAGCCTCCGGATTTGCCATGGCGGTTCCCACTTGTGGCCGTCTTGCCCGAACAGGCCCGGGCCAGGGACCTGTCAATCACGCGTCATGTCCTGCGAAATGGACTTGTCGGCCGTCGTTTGGGAGCTGCTACCTGGTACTGGCCGGCATCAAGCCTCTGCCGATGGCCCAGTAACTCGTCACCGTCGAGTCGCTCTGCCAAGCCCTCCAGGTCGCTTTTGGATACCCTGATGGCGTCAAAATGCGCGCGCCAGGTGTTAACCACCCCGATGACTTTGACGACTTGCGCGGCGGCCTGTGCCGGTTGAAGGCCAAACGCATCGCACTGAGACATCGCGTTGGCCAGCGTGGACTCTCGTCCAAAAGCACCGCAGATGAACTCTTGATAGCCCTGCCCGGAGTTGGTGGGGAGTACGTCATAAGCCGGTGCCAACCTTAGCCGTCCATTGGCGGCAGGGGCCACGACCAAAAGCGCGTGATTCTTCTCATGGTCGTCGGCGTTGTCAATCAAGATGTTGAACACCATTCGGCGAAACAGCTCCTGAGCATCGGTCAGATGCGCGTCGCCCTGGGTTAGACCGATTCTGCGAAGGATTCGGGCGAGTTGCGGGTATCCCATTTCTGGTTCGGTACCCGCCACAGTTGCCGCCCGGATAGCGGTGCCCGCCGAAACACTGTGAATCCGCTGGCCGTCCACACGGTCGAATCGCCGAATGGCCACGGCATTGGCTGCCACCAGGGCAATGACCTGGGTCTGGGCGACGCAGATGCCGGCCTGGGCTGCTCATTACTCTTCATTTCTTGTCACCCTATAGTCCAGAACTTAATAGAATTGAAAAATTGTGGCACTTGATGAAATTCACTTCGATGTCAGCAAAGGGCCGCAACAGTTAAGCCTTAGAAACTGATGTGGACGAAATTCACAATAATTTTGGGGGAAAGTATAAATTTGCTTTTCAAACGTATCTAATTTGATGGCAATGGCTTAACTGTTGTTGACAAACCAGACGGAAAAATCATTCACCAACTGAAAGTTGGAAGAATTAATATCAATAACTTCCAAATCAGCCAACGGAAGGGTAAACTGTTTTTTGTCAGATGCTCGCTTAACTTTGACAAATATCCCATACATTTCATCAACGTCATCGCTAAAACTCAACAGCGAAAAGACATCAGTATAAGAAGGACGGGTCTTCTTGAGCTTTTCGTATTCCTTTTTATCACCACCACCAATGACATAACGCTCTTCCCAATCGAAGTCCTCGATTCCAGTCAAAGAGCAGGGTAACACTATGTTGGCTCTCAGATGAGTTACATACTTTCGCAATGTTTCATAGGTGACTTCGGGTGGCTCATCTTCATTTAAGATTGCAGCAATTCGCTTATCCTGTTTATCGAGTTCATCCATAGTATTTCCACTCAAAAAATATAAATTTTGCAGAAGGGTGTAATATTTTCTCTTTAACAATGACGAAAAAATATCTAATAAGTTCTGGACTTTAGGGTGGCAAGAAATAAAGAGTAACAGCTTGTTTTTCTAAAACGTCCATGAGGTGGCTGGTTGCCTTTGCCTTGTGGATAGACGCATTATCAATGATCAAGGTTAATTTCTTGCCCACATGTTCTTTCAGCAAACCAACGAATCCCGTAAATATTTTGCCAGGTAGCCTTGCACTTGCCATCACGACCTGCTTTGTCCAAGCTATTCTGCTTGACCCATTAGCAACTTCCTGTTGGAACGGCCAGAGCGTTTGCTGTCTTTTTTCGGTTCCCCGCCAAGGGCAGTTGACCCGTCCTCTCTACAATCGCGCCCCGTGAACGCTACCCACCCCCCAACCCGCTGTGCCACCAATGCCAACTGATCCGGCCCAGCCCGGCAAACCCCGCCAGATGCCCGCTGGCGTGGACTACCCCAGGGAAATCAGGAGTTTTGTGCGCCGCGCTGGCCGCACCACCAATGGCCAAAGCCGGGCGTTTGAGGAACTGGGGCCAAGGTTCTTGCTGCCGTATCAGTCAGACGCTATTGATTTGGAAGCTGCTTACGCAGACCCCATAAGGGCTGCGGGCCAAAATGATTCAAAGTATCGACCCCTGGTGTTGGAAATCGGTTTTGGCATGGGTGAAGCCACCGCGCAGATTGCGGCCTTGCTGCCAGAGACCCGCTTTCTATGTTGCGAGGTTCACCAGAGCGGCGTTGGCGCGCTGCTCAAGCGCATTGGCGAACAGGGCCTGCGCAACATCCGCATTTGCGCGCATGACGCGGTGGCCGTCATCGACCACATGCTCACCTTGCAAAGTCTGGACGGCATCCACATCTTTTTCCCTGACCCCTGGCACAAGGCCCGGCACAACAAGCGCCGCCTGATCCAGCCACCGCTGGTGGCAAAACTGGCAGCGCGCCTCAAGGTGGGGGGCTACATCCACTGCGCCACCGACTGGCAGGCCTACGCCGAACAGATGCTCGCCGTGCTGAGCGCCGAGCCGCTGCTGAAAAACAGCGCGCTGGCAGCGCACCCGCAACTTCAGGGCTATGCCCCCAAGCCACATTACCGGCCACTCACCAAGTTTGAAAACCGCGGACTCAAGCTCGGCCACGGCGTGTGGGATGTGGTGTTTGAGCGGGTTTGAGGCTGGCTGGCACCAGGCTTTTGGCAGGTGGACCGAAGTTGCCTGCTCGCCCGGTCAGCCACAGCAAGGCAAGGCATCCTGCCGGATTGAGATGGCATAAGGACAGGCCATGAGCACAAGCAAAGCGACGTTGCCTCACCGCAAGCCGCCTGCGCGCAACGGCGTTGGCCCAAGTTGTGTCAGCCTGACGGGCAATCATTGGCCAACGTTGCTGGACTTCTTGCTGGCGCGCTTTCCCAATGTGACCGGCCAGACCTGGCTGGAACGAATCAGGCGCGGCGATGTTTTCGACGCGACCGGCGTGGCGATTGATCCGCTTCGGGCCAGCCAGCCGCCCGGCCCGGGCCAAACGCTGCTGTATTACTTCCGTGAAGTGCCCAACGAAGTACCGATTCCGTTCGATGAGGTGCTGCTGTACCAGGACGACCACCTGCTGGTGGTGGACAAACCGCATTTTCTGCCGGTGGTGCCGTCGGGCGACTACCTGGCCGAGACCTTGCTGGTGCGGCTCAAACGCAAGCTGGGGTTGTCAGATCTGGTGCCGATTCACCGCATCGACCGCGACACCGCCGGGCTGGTGCTGTTTTCCAAACAACCGGCCAGCCGCGCCGCCTGGTGTGCAATGTTCAGCGCGCACCAGGTGCAAAAGACCTATGAAGCGATTGCGCCCTGGCGTGCCGGCCTGAGCTGGCCTGTGACGCGCCACAGCCGCATCAAGGAGGCCGGGCATTTCATGCTGCAGCATGAGGTTGACGGCGTGCCCAACGCCACCACCCAGATCGACGTGCTGGAGGTGCGCGGCGATCTGGCGCGCTACCAGCTCAGGCCAGTGACCGGACAGCGGCATCAACTGCGGGTCCACATGCTGGCACTCGGTCTGCCGATTCTGAACGACGGGCTCTACCCGGTGCTGACCCCAAAGGGACAAAGCGACCACACCCGCCCGCTGCAACTGCTGGCCAAAACGCTGGCCTTCACCGACCCGATAACCGGCGGGGCGCGCCACTTTGTCAGTGCCAGGGCGCTGGCTTTTTAGCCACCTGCTGTGGCGCGGTTGTCGCTACAGCCGGCCAATCTGGTCAGGTGCGGCGATCAGTCCCTGGCCGCCACCAACGCGCGCACCGCCACCAGTTGTCGGCGCGACACATACAGTGGCTCAGCCAGGCCGTCGAGCCGCACCGCCCAGCCTTCGCCCTCTTGCGCATCGTGATGGCGCTGCAACGAGCGCACGGCACGCCTGGCGACCAGCGTGTTGCGGTGAATCCGGATAAGGCGGCTGGCGTAGCGGGCTTCCAGATCGCTTAACGCGCCTTCCAGGATGTAACTGTGACCAGCCGTGCGCACCGTGATGTATTTCAGCTCGGCCTTCAGGTAAAGCACCGCAGACAGCGGCACCCGTTCGGTCCGGCCACGCTCCTGAATCACCAGCACTTCTTCGGTCAAATCAGGCTCTGGCCCTTTTGCTGCCTGCCTGGCACGCTCTACTTTTTGAAGTGCAACCTGGAGTCGCTCAAGCCGTACCGGCTTGGTCAGGTAGTCCTGCGCCTCCAGTTCAAAAGCCTGCACTGCGTGCTCGGCGTAGGCCGTGACAAACACCACGATGGGCGGATTGGGCAGGGCGCGCAGATTCTGCGCCAGCGTCAGGCCATCAGCGCCAGGCATGTGAATATCGGCCAGCACGGCATCGACCGCGTGGTGGGTTACAAATTGCATGGCATCGGCCGCATTGGCCACCTCGCCCACCACCAAAGCACCAGGGCTGGTGCAGTCAGCCAGCAGGCGGCACAGGCGCGAACGCGCCAGCGCTTCGTCATCAACGATCAAAACTCGCAGCGCCATCACACCTCCTGATCAGCCGAACATCACAGCGGCACCTCGATGCGAACCTGAAAGATGCCATTTTTGTAACCCGCCCGAAAGCTGCCCTGCACATCATGCAGCAGGCTCAGGCGCTCGCGCACATTGTTCAGGGCCAGCCCATGGCCTGGTGCCTGCACTGTTGACGGCTGACTCATGCTGTTGCTGACCTTGATGACCACCGTGGCGCCACGGCGCTCGGTGCTGACCTTGATGTGCGTGACACCGGCGCTGGGTTCAACACCGTGTTTCACTGCGTTTTCAATCAGGGGTTGCAGCAACAAGGGTGGCAGCCGGGCCTGCCTGGCGCTGGCATCAAGCGTCCATTGCACCTGAATGCGGTCGCCAAAACGCACCTGCTCAATCGCCAGGTAGCGTTGCGCCAGCGCAATTTCATCAGCCAGCGAGACACTTGCCGACTGCTCGGCCAGCGCATAGCGAAACAGGTCGCTCAGGTCTTCCAGCAAGCGCTCGGCCCTGGCCGGCTCGGCGCGCACCAGGGCAATTGCGCTGTTGAGGGTATTGAACAAAAAATGCGGCCGTATGCGCGCCTGCAGTTCGGCCAGCCGTGCCGCAGTGGCCGCCGGGGTCTTGCCTTTGGCGCGCAGCACCAGTGCCACCACCAGCGCCGCCGACAGCATGGCTCCGCTGCAGGCGCTGGCCCACCAGGGGGCACTGTCGAGCAAACCTATCACAACCAGCATGCCGCAGCCATACGCACCGGCCACCGCTCCCAAGGCCACACCGGCCAGTTTCTGCGCCGTCGGGCTCAGGCGCGCCAGCAGTCTCTTCAGGCTGCAGGCGGCAACCAGCCAGAGCAACGTAGCTGGCAGAGCAGCCCCGGTTACCAGCGCCATCTGGCCAAGCCACTGCACCGCGCTGCTGGCACCAAACATGGTCACCACACCGACCACTGCCTCGACAAACAGCACTGCCCGCAACACCACACCCACATGGCAGGCATCAAAGACCAGCGCATCATGCAGCATGAACGGCTGCCCGATATCGGATGCCAGCGTGGCCGGTTCCTGGAACACCGATAAAATTTGAGAATCTTGCATTGACCCATCCAGTGTGAAGGTACACAACTTTCAGCGCCGGACCATCGATCTGAGTCCGGCACGTCAGTGCGTCACCACGCACTGCGCACCATTATTGTTGATCCCGGGCTTGCTGCCCGGCAGCCTGCACCATTGAACACCATGAGCTCAAACCAATTCGACCAAAAGTCCCAGGCCTGGTCGGCCCTGTTTTCGGAACCCATGAGCGATCTGGTCAAACGCTATACGTCGAGCGTGTTTTTTGACAAACGCCTGTGGCAAGCCGACATCAGCGGCTCTCTGGCGCACGCCGAGATGCTGGCGGCGCAGGGCATCATCAGCAACCAGGACCACGCCGATATCGAGCGCGGCATGGCACAGATCAGCAGCGAAATCGAATCCGGCAGCTTTGAATGGCAGCTTGACCTTGAAGACGTGCACCTGAACATCGAAGCGCGTTTGACCCAACTGGTGGGCGATGCCGGCAAGCGCCTGCACACCGGGCGCTCACGCAACGACCAGGTCGCCACCGACGTGCGGCTGTGGCTGCGCGACGAGACCGACCTGATTGGCGCGCTGCTGACCGACCTGCAAAAGGCCTTGCTGGCGGTGGCAGAACAGCATGTTGACGTGATCATGCCCGGCTTTACCCACCTGCAAGTGGCACAGCCGATCAGTTTTGCCCACCACATGCTGGCCTATGTTGAAATGTTTGCACGCGATGCCGAACGCCTGCAGGACGTGCGCCGCCGCGTCAACCGCCTGCCGCTGGGTGCGGCGGCGCTGGCTGGCACCAGTTACTCGCTGGACCGCGAGCGGGTGGCGATGTCATTGGGCATGGTGGACCAGCAGGGTCTGCCCTGCGTGTGCCAGAACTCGCTCGACGCGGTCAGCGACCGCGACTTCGCCATCGAGTTCAGCGCCGCCGCCGCGCTGTGCATGGTGCACATCAGCCGCCTGAGCGAAGAGCTGATTTTGTGGATGAGCCAGAACTTTGGTTTCATCAGAATAGCCGACCGCTTTACCACCGGCAGCTCGATCATGCCGCAGAAGAAAAACCCCGACGTGCCAGAGCTCGCGCGCGGCAAGACCGGTCGGGTGGTGGGCCACCTGATGGGCCTGATCACCCTGATGAAGGGCCAGCCGCTGGCCTACAACAAGGACAACCAGGAGGACAAGGAGCCGCTGTTTGACACTGTGGACACGCTCAAGGACACCTTGCGCATCTTTGCCGAGATGGTCGGCGGGCAAATCAACCCGGCCAGCGGGATCAAGGAAGGCGGCATTGCGGTGAACGCGCAGGCCATGGAGCGCGCCGCGCTGCGTGGCTACGCCACCGCCACCGATCTGGCGGACTACCTGGTGAAAAAGGGCTTGCCGTTTCGCGATGCCCACGAAACCGTGGCGCATGCGGTCAAGGCGGCCATTTCGCACCAGGTTGATCTGTCCGAACTGCCACTGGCAGTGCTCAAAGAGTTCAACCCCGGCATCGAAAAGGATGTGTTTGACGTGCTGAGCTTGCGCGGCTCGCTCAACGCACGCGACGTGCTCGGTGGCACCGCACCAAAGCAGGTGCGTGCGCAAATTGCGCGGCATCAGGCCCGCTTGGGTTAACCTGACATAGCGGTCATCTCCGGGGCGGTACCGCAGTCCATCAAAGCTCGCCCGGACAGTTCTTCATCATCGCAGCGGCGGCAAGGCCCTGCCGCTCATTTCCCTTCACCCACACGAAATCGATTCAATGACCGACACCACAAGCAGCCCGAACCCGGCCCCGACACCGCCCTGCCACGTCACCCGCTGGCGCGTTGCCACCATCATCTGCCTGATCCTGCTGGCCATTGCAGCCGCCACCGGTGTCAGCATGATGGAGCAGTTCAAGGCGCAACTGATCCACCTGCAAACCAAGCTCAAATCGGTGCCGCAGGTGAAGTACGTGGCAGTGCTGCTCGATGACAAGCATCTGCCAGCGCAACTGATCACCTTTGACCCGCTGGACGGCTATCTGCTGATCCAGCGGCTCAACGATGTCAAGGAAGGACAGGAAGACAGCATGCAGTTATGGGCGCTTGACGAGCAAGACCAGCCGCTGTCGCTGGGTGTGCTGACCACCAAAATCAAGACCGCCCAAATCCCCGTTACTGACAAGATCCTGTCGCAAGCCAGGGGCCTGGCGATCAGCGTGGAAAAAAAGGGCGGGGTCGAGGCCGGCAGCCCGCCGCGCCTGCCCTATCTTTTTACCGGAGTGCTGATTCGCAAGACCTTGTAGCGCAGGCTTTAGGCTAAAGTTCGGGTTCACTCAAGGGGATTTGGCGTGAACCTTCGCAACATTGTTCTGGCTGGCGGTTTGCTGGCCTTGTCTGCCCTGGCGCAGGCCTTTCAGGTCGTCAGTGTGTCGCCCCAGGGCGAGGTGGCACGTATCACCCAGTTGGTGGTGAAGTTTGACGAGAGTGCGGTCAACTTTGGCGACCCCAAGGCCCCGGCACCGCTTGACCTGCAGTGCAGTAACCCGCAAGCCACCCAAGGCACCGGTCGCTGGCTCAATGACCGACAGTGGGTTTATGACTTTGAAGCCGACCTGCCACCCGGCGTGGCTTGCACCATCAAGCTGAAATCAGGCATCAAATCGGTCAAGGGCGCAGTGCTGACGGGCTCTGGGAGCTATAAATTCAATAGTGGCGGGCCGTTTGTTCAGGAGATCTGGCCGGGCACTGACACGCCAATTGACGAGGATCAGTTTTTTGTCTTGCAACTGAGCGGCCCGGCCACCCTTGCCAGCGTACTGGCCAACACCTGGTGCGCGGTCGAGGGTCTTGGCGAGCGCGTGGCGGTGCGCCAGGTGGACGGCAAAGACCGCGCAGCTTTGCTCAAATTTCACCAGCTCGAAACCCAGGCCGCCAAAACCCCGTTGAGTTTCGTCACCCTGGCGTGCAACCGGCGGCTTACCCCTTCCGCCAAAGTTCAGGTGGTTTACGGCAAGGGGGTCAGCACCCCCGGCACGGCAAGCAACCCGCAAGGCATCGCCAACTCGGTCGAGAAGCGCTTTGGTTTTCAGGTGCGCGTGCCGTTTGCCGCCACTTTTGCCTGCGAACGCGAAAACGCCCAGGCCGCCTGCCTGCCGATCCGCCCGATGCGCCTGCACTTTACGGCTCCGGTGGCGCGCAAGCTGCTCGAAGGCATCAAACTGGCATCGGACAAACAGACTTATTCGCCCAGCTTTGAACAAGACGAAGAAGGCGACGCAGACAATGTTGTGAGCCGGGTGAGCTTCAAGGGCCTGTTTGCCGAGCAGACCAGCTTCAAGCTGACCCTGCCCAAGGAATTCAAGGATGCCTCGGGGCGCCCGCTGGTCAATGCCGACAGTTTTCCGCTCAAGGTCAGCACCGGCGCGATGCCGCCGCTGGCCAAGTTTGCCGCCGCGTCTTTTGGCATCGTCGAGCGCTTTGCCGAACCCGATGGTGTGGCCATGCTGCCGATCACCTTGCGCAATGTGGAAGCTGACCTGAAGATCAAGGCGCTCAGCCCGGCCAACGGCAAGGTCAGCGACCTGAAGATTGAAGCCGATACTGACATCATTGCCTGGTTCAGGAAAGTCAAGCGTTTTGACGACTACTCGGTGCCGCGCAGCGTTGCCGCCCGTGAGGTCAAGGGCGCACTGCCGCAGGTGCTGCCCGATGAAGACAAGACCGAGGTGCAGGCACGCATGGTGTCGCTGCTGCAAGGGCGGGCCGGGGTCAAGACACTCGACTTGCCCAAGCCCGCCAGCAATGACCCGCGCCCGTTCGAGGTGGTTGGCATTCCCCTGACCCCCGGTTTTCATGTGCTGGAGCTGGCTTCGCAAAAGCTCGGCAGCTCGCTGCTGGATGAGCGCCACGGCGCTGGCCGCACCATGTATGTGCGCACCTCGGCGCTGGTGACCAACCTGGGGGTGCATTTCAAACTGGGCCGCGAAAACGCGCTGGCCTGGGTCACCACCCTGGACAAGGGCCAGCCGGTCGCCAATGCACAGGTGCGGGTGTCCGACTGCCAGGGTCAGCAGATTGCCAGCGCCAGCACCAACGCCCAGGGCATTGCCTATCTGACCGGCATCAGCCCCAAGGCGCCCCCTTGCCGGGGCGAAGACGGCTACAGCAATGCCTACTTTGTCAGCGCCCGCGCGCAGCTCGCGGGTGCTGCCGACATGGCCTTTACCTGGAGCGACTGGAACCGTGGCATCGAGCCCTGGCGCTTCAACCTGCCCACCAGCCAGGAAGCCCGCCCCGACGAGCGCGCCCACACCATTTTTGACCGTACCCTGCTGCGGGTTGGCGAAACCGTGTCGATGAAGCACCTGCTGCGCAGCGAAACCGCACAGGGTTTTGGCCTGACCCAGGCACAACCCGCCACCGTGCAAATCACCCACATCGGCAGCGGCCAGCGGTATTCACAGCCACTGGTCTGGCGCAAGACCGCCACCGGTGGCCTGAGTGCCGAAAGCAGCTTTGCCATACCGCCAGCAGCCAAGCTGGGCAATTACGAGGTGCGCTTGCAGGGCAGCGACAACAACCGCAGCTTTAACACCGGTGAATTCCGGGTGGAAGAATTCCGCCTGCCAGTGCTCGAAGGCAACATCGCCCCGACCGACAAAAAGGCCCTGGTCAACCTTAAGGCGCTGCCACTTTCGGTGCAGGTCAACTATGTGGCGGGCGGCGGTGCCAGCAGCTTGCCGGTGCGGGTGTCGGCCATGGTGCGCAGCAAGTACATCCATTTCAGCGACTTTGATGCCTTCAGCTTTTCACCGCCGCGCACCGACCAGGCCAGCAGCACCGAACACGCCGAAGAAGAAAGCGCCAGCCAGGACAACCGGGTGGTGGCCGACAAGCTGGCGCTGACGCTGGACAAGAACGGCGCTGGCAAGTTGACCATCGACAAGCTCCCGGCCAGCCGCGAGCCGCAAGACCTGGTGCTGGAAGCCAGCTACGCCGACCCGAACGGCGAGGTGCAGACCATTCGCAGCACCCAGACCCTGTGGCCGTCCGGCGTGGTGGCAGGCATCAAGACCGAAGGCTGGGTGTCGAGCAGCCAAAAAATCAAGTTCCAAGCGCTGGCGCTAGACACCAGCGGCAAACCGCTAGCCGATGTGGCACTGGAGGTCAAAGCCACCGCCCGCATCACCACCAGCAGCCGCAAACGCATGGTGGGTGGCTTTTACAGCTACGACAACAAGACCAGCGTCAAAGAGCTTGGCAGCGTGTGCAGCGGCAAGAGTGATGCACGCGGTCTGCTGATGTGCGAAACCAGCCTGAACCAGGCCGGTGAAGTGGAACTGGTGGTCAGCGCCAAAGACGGCGCTGGCAACAGCAGTCAGGCCGCGAGTTCGGTGTTTGTGACCAAACAGGGCGAGCTCTGGTTTGGCGGCGAGGACCATGACCGCATTGACCTGATCCCGGAGAAAAAGAGCTATCAGCCGGGTGAAACCGCGCGTTTTCAGGTGCGCATGCCGTTTCGCTTTGCCACCGCGCTGGTGGCGGTCGAGCGCGAAGGCATTCTGCAAACCGAGGTGGTGCAGCTCAACGGGCAAGACCCGACGGTCCAGGTAAAGGTCAAGGACGGCTGGGGACCTAACGTGTACGTGAGTGTGCTGGCGCTGCGCGGCCGGCTGCGCGAGGTGCCTTGGTACAGCCTGTTTACCTGGGGCTACAAGTCGCCACGCGAATGGTGGACCTCATTTTGGTACGAGGGGCGCGAATACGTCGCCCCAACCGCGCTGGTCGATCTGAGCAAACCGGCGTTTCGCCTGGGTACCGCCGAAATCCGGGTCGGCACGCAGGCGCACCAACTGGCGGTGAGTGTCAAGGCCGACAAAGAAAGCTATCCGGTGCGCAGCCAGGCCCAGGTCACCATCAACGTCAAGCTGCCCAGCGGCCAACCGGCTGCCCATGCCGAAGTGGCGCTGGCCGCAGTTGACCAGGCGCTGCTCGAACTCAAACCCAACACCAGTTGGAACCTGCTCGATGCCATGCTGCAACGCCGTTCCTGGGGCGTTGAAACCGCCACTGCGCAGATGGAAATCATTGGCCGACGCCACTATGGCCGCAAAGCGGTGCCAGCCGGTGGTGGTGGTGGCCGTGGTGGCACCCGTGAACTGCTTGACACCCTGCTGTTGTGGAACCCGAACATCAAGCTCGATGCCAACGGCAGCGCCACCGTGATGGTGCCGCTCAACGACGCGCTGACCACCTTCAAGATTGTCGCCATCGCCGATGCCGCCACCGGCCTGTTTGGCACCGGCAGCACCAGCATCCGCGCCACGCAAGACCTGCAAATCATCAGCGGCCTGCCGCCACTGGTGCGCGAAGACGACCAGTACCGCGCCCAGATCACGCTGCGCAACACCACCAAACAGGCGATGAAGGTGCTGGTGACACCGCGTGCCACGCTGCTGGAGTTGCCGCCGCAAACGGTCGATATTCCCGCCGGTGACGCGCGCGAAGTCGCCTGGAGCGTCAAGGCCCCGGCGCAACTGGCCTTGAGCCGTTTTGAAGCCATCCTGTGGGAAATCGAGGCCAAAGACACGCTCGGCGGCGCTCGCGATGCGCTCAAGGCCAGCCAGCGCATCATCCCGGCAGTGCCACTGACGGTGCAGCAAGCCACGCTGGTGCAAATTGACGGGCCGTTCAGTCTGCCGGTGAGCCCGCCAGCGGATGCAATTGCCGGGCGCGGTGGCCTCAAATTGTCGCTGCAACCCAGGCTGGCCGAGGGCCTGCCGGGGGTCAAGGACTGGTTTGCCAACTACCCGTTTGTCTGTCTGGAGCAAAAGACCAGCAAGGCGGTCGGCCTGCGCGACGGCAAGTTGTGGCGCATTGTGGCGGCGCAGATTCCCAGCTACCTTGATGGCGACGGACTGGCCAACTATTTCCCGCCGCGCGACGGCCAGGCCAACCAGGGCAGCGACACGCTCACCGCTTACCTGCTGGCCGCCAGCCACGAAGCCGCCAGCATCGACCCGGCCTTTGCCCTGAGCGACGAGGTGCGCGCGCCGATGGAAAAAGCCCTGGTGGCGTTTGTCGAAGGCCGCCTGCAGCGCAATTTCTGGAGCCCGCGCAAAGACCTCGACATGCGCAAACTCGCCGCCATCGAAGCCCTGTCGCGCTATGGCAAGGCGCAGGCTCGCATGCTGGAATCGATCACCCTGGCACCCAACCAGTGGCCAACCCATGCGGTGATCGACTGGCTGAACCTCCTCAAACGTCTGCCCGACCTGGCTGATCGCGACAAGCGGCTGGCAGAAGCCAGCCAGATCTTGCGCGGACGCATCAGTTACCAGGGCACCAAAATGATGTTCAGCACCGAGCGTGACGACTACTGGTGGTGGCTGATGCAAAACGGCGATGTCAACACCGCGCGCCTGATGCTGGCGGTGCTGGACGACCCGGCCTGGAAAGACGACATGGGCCGGCTGGCCAACGGCTTCATGGCGCGCCAGCAAAACGGTGCCTGGCACACCACCACCGCCAACCTGTGGGGCGGTCTGGCGCTGGAAAAATTCTCCAACAAATTCGAATCTGTGGCAGTGGCCGGCAGCACCAAAGCCAGCCTGGGCGCATCGAGCGCAGCGGTTGACTGGAGCCGCGTGGAGCGCATCAAGACCACCGATGCCAGCGGCGCAGCGCACCAGAGCACCTGGTTTGGTGCCCCGGCAGCGCCGGGCAACCTGCGCAACAACAGCATGTTTTTGCCGTGGGGCAAGGATGCGGGCAAGGACACCTTGAGCGTGACGCACCAGGGCCCCGGCAAACCCTGGCTGACCCTGCAGTCGGTGTCAGCCATCCAGTTGAAAGCGCCGTTTGCTGCCGGGTACCAGATCAAGAAGACCATCACGCCGGTGGAGCAGGCCAACCCGGGCCTGCCTGCTGGCAGCTACAGCCGGGGTGATGTGCTGCGCATCACGCTGGAGGTCAACGCCAGCGCCGACATGACCTGGGTCGTCATCACCGACCCGG